>CAMJZA010000036.1 GCA_946410085.1 uncultured Treponema sp.
GTAACTGGCAGTTGATTGGTTATCCAGAAAGGTTTTCTCCACGCACGTGGAGGTGTTTCTTGATAAGCCTATCCGAGGGGCTGTCCGGTAACGTTTTCTCCACGCACGTGGAGGTGTTTCCGGCTATGCTTCCGGCAAGATTGGCAGCATGAAGTTTTCTCCACGCACGTGGAGGTGTTTCTAGACCCGTTCCCGCAGAAATAAGCCACAAGAAGTTTTCTCCACGCACGTGGAGGTGTTTCTTTCTATTTTCGGCGCTGTTGCTCGTCCTGTGTGTTTTCTCCACGCACGTGGAGGTGTTTCTTACATGCGTAAGATGGACATTCCGGCGGTTGAGTTTTCTCCACGCACGTGGAGGTGTTTCTACAAAGTGATAGCTTTTCTTGTCCTCGAAAAGGTTTTCTCCACGCACGTGGAGGTGTTTCCGAACGCCGAGGCGGAGGAGGCCCGCAAGAACCGTTTTCTCCACGCACGTGGAGGTGTTTCCGGCAGGTGGCCGTTCATCAACGGACACGCCACGTTTTCTCCACGCACGTGGAGGTGTTTCCGCCTTCTTTGGTTTCAATACCAAACGGGTCAGGTTTTCTCCACGCACGTGGAGGTTGAACACCCGTTACATTCTGTATCTGGTCATCCTTGAACTCTCCGAGAGTGTAAACATCATGAGTGGCGATTGAGTCACGGGTGTTCTGCCCCGCTCCGACAAGCGTACACTCCCGATAATCAGGAACGTTGAACGTCGTTGAACCGTCACCAGCACCATAACCCGTGCCGATGACGTTATACAGGTCCTCATATTCTGTCCTGCTTACGGCACTCCCGTCACACCACAGATAGCTGGGCGGAAGCCACGAACCCGAATACGGGAATACAATTCCTGCTGGCAGGTTGAACCCCTGTCCTGCGAACTCTAGAATCCGCTTCAGCATCCTGTCTGCGTTTGACTCTGACTTCGCCGCATTTTCTTCCGAAGTCGCCGCCGACGTAGCCGACCCGAACGCCCGCGTCTACCGCATGGGCTTCACTGACGGGGAGATTGGGGAGCTTCTGGGGTAAGCCCTGCCCTGCAAGCTGGCGGGGCGAGGCCGGGCGCAGGCCGTCCCGCCACCGGGCGGAAAGTCATTTTCTCCACCACGGCAATAAGCGGGAGCGCGGAGGAAATTGCCCTGCTCAAGCAGAAAGCGAAGGAAGCTAGCAAGAGCGTTTCCCGCTACGTGCTGGACTGGGGTGCGGGATACTAGCATACGGCGCGGGGCAACTTCCCATTTCTAGGGGGGCAACTTTTTTTTGTGCTTTACAATGCCGTAACGGGGCAACCGTTCATTCTTGCCCATCGCAAAACATTGTTAAGCCTTGCCTGATAGCCCTTTCCTGCCTGCTTGAGCCATTCAAGGGTATCGTTATCTATCTTTGTGTGAATGTCGGTCTTTGGCATTTTCAAGGACTGAATGTAATAAAAACCTCCGTTTGCGTTTGGCTTGCTGTCAGGAATGTCAGACAGGTTTATTTCACTTGCGGGGCGGCTGGCCATTTCATTCAGCTCGGCCTTTTCTTCCTCGGTAAGAGGAGGGAAGTCAATAACCCTGTATTCTTTTGGCATTTTCTTCATAAAGCTTTACCTCCGTTGGTGTCGCGCGTCTTGCGGATATTAGCCTTATCAATCCGTCCCTGTCAGTCGCTATGACAGTCGCAATGTAAAGCCCTTCTATCCGTCCGATGTATTTATCCCTGTCTTCCTCTACGGAATGGGAATAATCATAATCTTGAAAAAGAAACGGGTCATTGAATACACGGGAAGCCTTCTCAAAAGAAAGCTTCTCATGGTTCGCTATGTTGTATTCGTTCTTTGCCGTGTCCCATACAAACGTATTGAGGTAGACAAAATCCTTTTTCCGTTCCATGATTCTATTATACTCTAACTATGTACATAAAACAAGTACAAAATTGCAGAACAACCTAAAGTTTTTCGGTTTTCTTGTCTGCTCCTGTGCCCGCTCTGGGAGCCCCGGAACTTACTCGGTGTCAAACTTAAGTGTCAAGTTTTGAGTGTCAACAGGTGGTGACAAAAGGCTTTGCAAGGAAATATTTCTACTATATAATTGGCATGTAAACAGCGGAAAAGTGACGTATGAAAACGCTTCGGGGGAGCCTTCTAAGCAGTGGGTGGGCGGTTCGAATCCGCCATGCGTCAATCGGGCAAGTCTTTGCGGTGCAACAGTTTGCCCTTCCCTTCCCTAAAAACGGGCAGGCTATTTTCCGTTGAAAAAAACAGGTGTCAAGAGGAAGTGTCAAGTTCCAGATGATGCCATATGGGAGGTCCGCCATGCACGAGCCGTTACCATTCATACTCTACATTTCCCCTTATGCCGGTCTTCTGGTGCCCGTTTTCTGCTGTTTTTCTGTGTTCTGTTGTTTCTGTTAATCAGGGACATTTTGCCTGTAATACTTGACAAAAAACCGTATAATTTGCAAAATGTTCTAAAATAAAGTTGTGGGAACGCAGTGAAGGGAGTATTATCGTGAACGATGATGATATTTTAACAATAGATGAAGTTGCAAAGTACCTGCGCGTGAGCGAGCGTACCGTGTATGAATGGGCACAGAAGGGTGAAATCCCGAGCGGCAAGATAGGAACCGTCTGGCGCTTCAAGAAGGCCGAGATAGAGAAGTGGGTCAATGACCGCCTGTCTTCTCAGACCAGCCGGAGCGTTGATGTGTCCGTCCAGCTCAAGAATATCATTTCTCCGGAGCGGATTATCTTCATGAGCCATCCGACCAAGAACGATGCCCTCATTGAGCTGTCGGAAAATCTTGCGACGGCACCGCAGGTAAAGGACGCAAAGGAACTCCAGAAGGAGATCCTCAAGCGGGAAGACCTCATGTCGACGGCGATCGGCCGCGGTATTGCAATTCCCCATGTCCGCCTTGCGTCCGTTACCGACCTGGTCATGTCCGTGGGCATTTCCAAGGTTGACGTCATAGACTTCAATCCGATCGACGATGTGCCGGTGCGCCTCATGTTCATGATTGCCGCCGCCTACAACCAGCACAGCTATTACCTGCAGACGCTCTCCTATTTCAGTTCAAAAATCCGCAATTCACAGCTCCGCGACTCCCTCCTGGCTTCCGAAAGCCCGGATGAAGCCTACCGGCTCCTGATTCAGTAGGGGAAGATGACCGGCAGCCACTGGCTCTGGTCATCCATCTCTGCTGCAATTTTTCCCCAGGTGAGGTCTTTTGCCGTCGTCTCTCCCATGAGGTAGTTCTTTCCTTCTGCCGTAAAGCTGTGCCCGGGGTGGCTTGAAACAAAGCCTGCGACCGCATGGCTGAACGTTGCGCTGACAAAGATGCAGCTGTCCATATTCATTGCGCGCAGTAGGACGGCGAGCATCATGCTCCTTGAGTCACAGTCGCTTCCTCCTCCCAGCAGCATGGACGGCAGGGATGCAAAGTCGCTGTTGTTTTTTTCCCGCTCGTAGCTGCAGTCCTGCATCCACTGCAGGAGCTTCTGGGCGAGGTCGGTCTCATCGGCACAGTCAGGGGCGAGTGCATTGTAGATGTCAAAAGCCGGCCGCTTCATCCGCCCGCAGGAATCCCTGAAAATCATCCGGTAATATCGTTTCCAGGCTTCCTGCCAGAGCGTGCTGTTTGCATACAGGGTCAGCAGCTCGTATTCCCGCTCAATGACATACTCGGATGCTTCCCGGTCCGTTGCTGAAAGCTCACTCCTGATGGTGTGTCCGTCTATGGTAAACTCGACGGGAATGTTTTCCGTTCCCGCCGGGTAGGCGTAGCTGGTGACGAGACCCGGGGAGAAATAGCTCCCGTAGTCAATGCACAGGCTGTCTATCGTGCTGAGCATGAGGTTTGCGCACTGCTCATAGTCTTCCGTCTTGCTCCAGCAGAGGAGAATAATTGTTCCCGCATCTTCCGGTAATACGGTTGCAGCGGCGTAACCGCTCACGGGGGCATTCCCGAGCTTGAAGCTGATTTCCGCAAGTGCGGTATCCTGCTGCCGCCACTTGAAGCTTTCAAGGTCGCTCGTTGCCGTGAGCCGCGTCAGATTGTCCTCCAGTGCCGCTTTCGCACCGGCATACTCGTCCTTGGCATAGAACCTGATGATCAGGCTGACGGGCATGATGGTACTCTGCAGCTGATAGGATGTATTGTCTGCTCCTGCGTTCAGGAGAATGTAGCCTTCCGGCAGGTCGAGCGCAACGAGGGACGATTCTTTGCTGAGTGAGACGATGTCTGCGAATGCCCCCTGTACGGCAGCCGTCAGCAGGAATGTCTGCATGAATATGGAAAAGAGCAGCTTCGCTTTTGAAAATATTGTCATTTTCAGTTCCCTCTTGTACAATGAAAAATCGGAGTATGAAAGGCATTTCACTATTGTTTGAAAACAGCGAAATCCTTCTGGTAAACAAAGAAGCGGGCGTTTCGGTACAGGGTGGGGCTGGTGTTTCCCATCCCCTGGACGAAGAGCTTTCCCGGCAGGTCGGCTACAGGGTTCATCTGGTCCACCGCCTGGACAAGGATACGGCGGGCATGCTGATCGTTGCAAAGAATTCCGCCGCCGCCGCCAGATGGATGCAGATTATTGCCGGCAGGGAAGCCATCAAGGAATACAGCGCCGTCTGCATCGGCCTGCCCCGCCGTGGCGGACGTGAAGGATATGACGGCCGGAACGGAAGGATACAGGACGGGACTGTACAGGCGGAAGGGACGCTCGAAAGTACGGTGGAAGCGCACGGCAGGCTTCAGAAGGCCGTCAGCCGCTACCGGCTCGAACGCCGGGGGCTTGTACCCCCGCCGGACACCGGTGCGGCTCCTTCAGGCGCATCCGGCGGCGGCGCTGGTGCGGAGCCGGACCGTGCGGACCGGGGAGGGCAGGTTTCCGGCGGGACCAGGGAGGGCATACCGCTGAGCCTGCTTTCCATACGGATTGAGACGGGGCGGATGCACCAGATCCGCATCCAGACGGCGCAGGCGGGTTTTCCCGTTGCCGGTGACGACCAGCACGGTGACTTCCGTATGAACAAGATGCTGCGAAAGGCGGGGATAAAGAAGCTCATGCTCGCCGCAACCAGGCTGACCGTTCCGCTTGACGGCGGACTGCGGACCTTTGCGGTTCCCCTGCCGCCTCACATGCAGGCGGCGGTAGACGCATATTTCCCGCCGCTTCAGCCGGAATAGCCGCGGGGCAGCGGCGCTTGCGGCGCTCTGTGATTCCCGGGCCGGTCAGCGGCTTCCGAGCCGGTCCTGCAGGAATGATTCGATGAGGTCTAGCCGGTCAATGAGGATGTCCTCGTCAACGGGGGCGCAGCCGTCTGCTCCGGGACTTTTGCAGATGACATACTGATAGTCGAGATGCATGGTTGCGGCGAGCAGGCGGAAGCTCGGATCATGGTAGAATTCCGGGTACAGTTCCAGCACGCCTGTTCCTTCCCGGCTCCAGACGAGGTTGACGAGCCCTGCGCCGTGAGGGGCGACGACCATGCGGGCGCCCGCAAAGAGTTCTGCCTGTTCCCGCAGGTTCATCGCTTCCAGGTAGCAGGTCTCGAAGCCGAATCTCGTGAGGATGGGCAGAAGTGCTTCCTCGTTCAGGATCCGCCGGCGGGCAGAATGGTTTCTTGAAATGTAGATGAGCCTGCCGGTCTCTTTTTTGCCGATGCCGTTGCTTTCGCGCAGGAAGGCATAGGCACTGCCGGACCAGCGGGGCATGTAGCGCTTGTTGTACAGCTCGTAGCCGCGCAGGTGGGACAGCTCAAAGTTATTGACGAGGGAAGGGCAGATAAGGCAGTCCGCCTGTATGACCGTGCCTTCTTCCGCTGCAAGCAGCTGGTCCCTGCGGATTCCCAGGAGGGAGAGGGCCTGCTGCTGGAAGGGCATTTTCGTGCTGAAGACGTAATAGTCCGCTTCAAGGCCGCTCTGCCTGAAAATCCACCAGCGGAGCAGCAGTTCGATGATGAAATGGTAGTAGCCGTTTTCAAGGCCGGACAGGCCCAGGAGGAGGACCCTGCCCTTAATCCGCCTGTCGGGACTAAGATGCAGCTGCTTGCCTGTCAGCGGGTTTATCTTCTGCGCGGTAATCTCTTCCAGTATCCTGCCCCGCCGGGTGAAGGTCTCTTCCCTGCCGGAGATGAATATACCGCCCCGCAGGGTGAACAGTTTGTATGCGGGGATTTCGGCCGTGTATGGCGGGAAGTCAACGTCCCCGCTCAGGCTTGCGTAGCTGCCGAACGTAAATGTATCCGGCGGGAATACCCTGCGGCAGCTCACCCCCTCCCGCGTCTTTCCTTCTCCGGGAAGGCGCAGGGGGCGGACACCCCGGCGGGGGGAGTAGGGAAGCAGTTTTTTTGCGGCTTTCCGCAGGACTGCAGCTGTGCGTGCAATGGCGTTCATGGCACTATCAGCAGTTCTGCAATGCGGACAAAGGTCGGCACGGAAAGAATGCAGAGTGCCGAGCTTACGAGGACCATCAGGCTTGCATAGGATGCATCCTTGTCAAAGACGCAGGCAAAGCTTGAGACGCTCATTCCGACCGGACAGAGGCTTGCGATGAATGCAACGAACAGTTCCATGCGGAGGGAGTGCCCCTGGGCAAAGAGCTTCCAGACGGCGATGACGAGCAGGAGGCAGATGAGGGGACAGACGACGAGGCGGAGCAGGCTGACCTTGACGATCCGCCGGGTATAGGGACTGTCTCCCGTTTTTTTGAAGGATGCAAAGAGGAGGCCGAGCAGGAACATTGAAAGTGCCGTGTTCATCTCGCTA
Organism: uncultured Treponema sp.; assembly: GCA_946410085.1. Classification (GTDB taxonomy): domain Bacteria; phylum Spirochaetota; class Spirochaetia; order Treponematales; family Treponemataceae; genus Treponema_D. The sequence goes on from CAMJZA010000036.1 coordinate 6,778, forward strand.
ATGTAGGAGAGCGGTTTTGCGATGATTTCGGGCAGGGTGACGGGCAGGCAGAAGAGGAGGAGGCCAAAGAGGACACCCAGGACGTTGGGGTTTGTCAGGACTTTCTTTAGGCTGAATTTCCGCGACATCTGGTATTCCCCGTAGGTCCACAGGCAGGCATTGAAGACGGCGAGGTAGCCGGTCAGGTAAAAGACGCCCTCCTGCCCGAATACCCCGTTGATGAGTGGAATGCCGATGAAGCCTGAATTCGTAAAGACGATGCCCACTTTTTCAAGGCTGTCAAGGTTCTGTTCCGCTTCCCCTTTTGAGCGGATGCAGATGCTGACGACTGCCATCATGACAAGGTGGAGGAGGAGGCTGAGCAGGATGACGAAGGCGAGTTCCTGCAGCTTCTGCATGTCAAATGCCCGGTTGAAGGAACTGAAGATGAGGCAGGGATTGACGAAGTAGAGGAGGATCCGGCTTAAAAAGGCGCTTTCGGAACTGCCGAAGCGGTTTTTTCTGGAAAACAGAAAGGCAAGCAGCGAAATGACCAGCATGATCAGCAGCTGCTTCAGGACAGTAAGGTACATGAAAACAGAGTATAGCGATTCGCAGCGGTAAAAACAATCGGGGGCTTCCCTTGATTTCTACTTGACAGAAATTGGTAAAATTCTGTATAGTATAGAACACGATATTTTTAGTTGGAGGAAAAAGCGATGGCAGGAGCCAGTAAGAACTCTCGTACGACTGTAGCGACACAGAAGTTCATCCATGAAGAATGCGGTGGCGAAATTGTTATGAAGACCATAATGGAAAACGGAAGGGTCCGTAACTTTGCTGAGTGCCAGAAGTGCAAGAAGCAGGAGCGTCGTCCGAAGGATTTTAAGTAATCGCATTCGGGCATACTTATATATAATCCAATAATGTGAAGAACCCCGGCGCTTTTACTTGTTCGGGGAGCTTTTTAGTTTTTGTTTGGGGGTATTCCTTTGTCAGTTAAGAAAACATCTGCAGAGAAGAGACATGCGCAGAGTGAGGTTCGCAGGGTTCGCAATAAGGCTGTCCGGTCACGCTGCCATACGGCGGAACGGGCTTTTGTCGAGGCCGTCCAGAAGAAGGATAAGGCTCTTGCCGAGGAGAAGTATAAGGTTCTCCAGGCTGAACTGGATATTGCGTATCGTAAAGGTGTAAAAAAGCAGAACGCCGTTGCCCGCAAGAAGAGCAGGATGATGAAATTCTTCCATAAGAATTTCGCTGCTGAGGCTGCTGCGGCAAACTAATCGGAATCTTTCCGCCCCGGTATACCCCGCAGGGCAGGGGCGGTAAAGGTGACTGTTGTTTTTCTCAAATTTCTTCTTGACGAGGTGGATATATGGCTGGAAATAAAATAACAAAATATGATTTGGTAGAGGCTATATATCAGAATACAATGTGTGAAAAGAGGCTCGTACAGGATGTTGTTGAGAATCTTTTGTTGGAACTGAAAGAGGCGATGAAGAAGGGCGACACCATTGAACTTCGTGGTTTCGGAACCTTCGAGCTGCGGTTGCGGAAAGGACGGGAGAAAGCCCGTAATCCGAAGACCGGCGAGCAGCTTTCCGTTGCGCCTCACTATGTTGCCGCCTTCCGTTCCGGGCAGGACTTGAAGAAGGCGCTCTGGAACCTGCCGATACCGTCTGATTCAAACGAGTGAGTGTGTTGAAGGGGCTTTGCCTCGTATTCCTGTCAGCACTGCTTTTTGTCCTCGGGCAGCCGAATGCGCTGTTTGGGGACGGTCTTTTTTTTCTGTCTTTTATTGCACTGATTCCTGTCTTTTACATCCTGCATGCACTTACCCTTCGTGATGCGCTGTGGTCATCGCTGTGCTGGTCCTGCCTGCTCGGCTTCTGCTTCGGCCTCCTGGTGTACACGGGCCTGTGCTTCTGGCTGATCCGCTATGAGCGCGGTCTTTTTTTTGTGGCCGTCACTGCCTATGCCGTGCTGTACGGCCTTTTGTTCGGGGGTATGCAGCTGCTTTCCCGCAGCTATCCCGCCTTTGCGTTTCCCGTTATGGCCCTTTCCTTCTGTGTGCTTGAATACCTCAAGTCCCTGGGGCCCCTCGGCTTCAGCTACGGTATCATCGGGTACAGCCAGTGGACCTTCCGCCCCCTGCTCATGACGGCTGCAATCGGGGGAGTCTGGATTCCTTCCTGTTTCTGCGTCTTTTTTTCTGCCCTCTGTACGGAAATACTGGTGAAGTATCATGCAGGACTGGACCGGCGGACATTCAGTTCCCTTGCAATCCTCTTTTCCTGTACCGTTGTTTTCTCCCTCCTCGGCTTTCAGGTATCGCTCTTCGGTGCCGAGTATCGGGATATTACGGCGGTACTGATCCAGAACAATGCGGATGTCTCAAAATACGCGGAAGACGGCTATAAGAAGGACATCTCCAATCTGGTGTCGCTGAGCGAAGAAGCACTCGGCCTGTATCCCGATGCGGACTTCGTTGTCTGGCCCGAGACGGCAGTCGTTCCTCCGATCCTCCAGTATTATCACAGCCGAAAGGACGTCTCCCGCTTCAATGCGGTTTCTTCGGTCCTCGGCCTGATGCTGCGGAACAGGGCATGCTTCATCATCGGCAACCAGCATGTTGACGCCGACGGGGAGGACTGCAATGCCGCCCTCGTCTTTGACCGGGAGAAGGGAACTATTGTGCCCCCGGCTCCTGAACTCTACGTCAAGCAGCATCTTGTGCCTTTCTCCGAAAGCCTGCCGTTCTACACCGTATTCAGGGGCCTGTATGACCGGGTCTTTCCCGACCGGAGTTTCATCTGGAAGGCGGGAGACTGCCCGCAGGTATTTTCCGGCAGGGGCATTTCCTATGCGGTTCCCATCTGTTTTGAGGACACCTTCGGCAGCCTCTGTTCGCAGTTCGTCAGGGAGGGGGCCTTCTGCCTCTTTTCCATCTGCAACGATTCGTGGGCGGCTTCTCCGGTCTGCCAGCGCCAGCATCTGGCGATGACGGTTTTCAGGGCCGTCGAGAACGGTGTTCCCGTCCTCCGCAGCAGTGCGAGCGGAGTAACCTGCATCATCAATGCTGACGGGCAGATTACCGGAGAACTTGACGGCTTCTGTGCCGGCTTTCTGGGCAGGAAGATTTCGGTTCCGACAAAACGGCGGCCCTATCCCTACAGCCTGTACGGGGACTGGTTTGCCCAGACGGAACTGTTTCTCCTCTGCATCCTTGTGGCCTGGGCATGCGTCAAGCACTATTCGAATGCCGGCATGAAATTACAGAAGCAGAAAGCGCAGAAGCAGTTGAAAAAGAACGGACAAATGGAGTAGAATAGGCAGGTATGGCAAAAGACAGCAGCGTAAATGTGACTGAGTTTGGAGAAGGTACCGTATTCGACGGCGAGCTTTCCTTTACCGACAGCCTGATAATCAGCGGTAAGTTTTCCGGTACGATTGATGCGGCCGGTGACCTCCAGATAAGCAAGGGGGCGGAATGTGACGTGGACAGCATTCGGGCTAAGTCCGTCGTCGTCTACGGCAAGGTCGAAGGCGACATTGACGGCAGGGACCGGGTTGAACTGTGCAAGGGCAGTTCCGTCAGGGGAAATATCAAGACCTCCGTCCTGCGGATTGCCGACAACGTAGAGTTTGACGGCAGTGTTTCGATGGTGGACAACCCCGAAGAAAGCTATGACAGGCTTTTCCTGTCCGCATCCGACGAATTCAAGAAATCCCTCATAACGAAAAGCAATTAGCAGCCGGCGGACGAGGGGCTTTGAGCGCCCTTATCCGTCAGCCCTCTGTATCCGCCCTCATCCGTTCGCTCCGTGCGGCTGACGGATGGGGAGACCGGTCAAGGTCCCGGGCGGCTCTAGTATATCGCGGTTATATGAATGTTTCCGGCAGCGTCTGCCGTCATGTCAACCGAGACCCGGTACACTTCGCTGTCAGGGTCCCAGGGACGCCGGTACTTGAAGCGGGCCGTCGTGCTTCCGGCTCTGACTGCCTTAAAGGCGTAGTGCTGCCTGCCTCCGTAGCCGACAATGCCTTCGCTGTGGGCGTCCGTATCGTACGAACTTGATTTTTCTTCGATAATTCCTTCGTCATCGAATGTGTAGTCCCACGAATAGCCCGTGGTTGCGTTTGCGTCGAACGATATGGCGGCCGTCGTTCCGTTTTCAACGGCTTCCATGCCGGTTTCTTCCAGTGATGCAGGTATTGCCACTTTTTTTCCCGTAACGTTTGCCGCCTTGCTGCTTGCACACGAAGCAATCAGCAAAGCCATAATCAGTGATGCTGTTCCAACAGCAGCTTTTTTCATGATAAGCCTCCGTAATAAAACAGGCTTTGGTGGTTATACCCGGGCCGGTGCTGTACCGGACCGGATTTCCGCTGATACTGTAGGGAAAACCTGCTGACCGGGAGACTGGTAACGCATTCCGGGCAGATTTAGGGCAATTGAAACAGTTTTTTATAAATCGCACCGGCGAGGGGCAGGAGTTTTTCCTTCGTGTTCATCTCGGGGGAGTCGGTCACGGTCTCGAACAGTTCCCTGAGTATGGCCCCCATTGCCTTTCCGGCGGGAATGCCTGCCGCAATGAGGTCATTCCCTGTCACCGCGAGATCCTTGAGCGACAGGGCTGCTGCCGCTTCCTGAACCTGCTGTATCCGGTCCTGCAGTTCAATCAGCAGCTTAAAGGCGGGCGAGCCGATGAGCAGGGGCCGGTTGTGCTGCCCGTAGGTGTCGGAAAGGCGGAGGGCAATGAGGTCGTCAAGGTTTTCCCTGCCGATCCGTATGATGAAGCGGCGTACGGCGGCATCCGACCAGTTTTCCTCGTAGTGGAACATGTGTTCCTTGACCAGGTGGCAGACCTTCGTAATCGTGTCCTTGGGGAACTTGAGCCGCATCATGGAAGTTCGGGCCTTCTGTTCTGAAATGCCCTCATGCCCGTGAAAATGGATTATCTCGTTTCCCTGCACATGCTCGCATGTCCGCGCCTCGGGCTTTCCGATGTCGTGATAGAAGGCGGCAAGCGTCACCGCAAGCTCGTCATGGGGAAAGTCCGGCGTGCGCGAGCCGTCAACCGCGTAAAAGATGTGGTCTGCCACGTCAAATTCATGAAAGCCCCGTGCGTCTGCCTGCGTGCAGTTCCGGCAGGGGGTGAATTCGGGGATGAAAATCTGCAGGATGCCGCTTGCTTCCAGCAGCCGCAGGGCTCGGGACGGCTGATCCGTCAGGAGGGCCTTGCACCATTCGTCCCGAAAGCGTTCGACCGAAATACCCGCCGTTTTTTTGAGCACTGCGGGATCGGAGAGGGCCCTGAGCGTGTTTTCTTCTATCGTAAAGCCCAGCTGGGCAGCAAAGCGGATTGCCCTCACGGGACGCAGGCCGTCTTCGCTGAAGCGTTCGAGGGGGCTGCCGACCGTCCTGATGATGCGGGCGCGGATGTCCTCCCTGCCCCCGTAGGGGTCGACGATGCTGCCGTCCGCAAGGTCTGCGGCTATCGCGTTCATCGTGAAGTCCCGGCGGGACAGGTCTTCTTCGATGGTCTTTGCGTAGCTGACGCTGTCGGGATGCCTGCCGTCCGAGTAGCCTGCTTCGGCACGGAAGGTGGTCGTCTCCAGTTCGCGGCCGAATATGCGGATCGTGACCGTCCCGTGGGCAATGCCCGTGGGAATGACCGAGTGGAACAGCTGCATGACCTGTTCGGGCCGAGCGTCCGTCGCAAGGTCCCAGTCGTGCCCCTCCCGCCCCAGGCAGATATCGCGGACCGCCCCGCCGACCAGATATGCCTTGAAGCCGTTTTTGCTGAATATCCTGTTCACCCGGACCAGTTCGTCCGGGATGCGTATCTTGCTGAGCGCAGCTACTGTTCCGATAGTGTGTCCGATAGTATTTCCAATCGCAGGCATTGCAGCTGAAAGTATACCCTCTAGCGGGAGGAATTGCAATGTGCTATTATCCTTTCATCATGCAACGCATCTTTGCTTTCATCCGCCGGGAGGCGGTGTTCTGCATCGCGGCCCTCTGCGCACTGGTGAGTGCCTTTTTTGTACCGCCGACGGCCGCCTACCTTTCGTACATTGACTGGGATACCCTCTTCATTCTGTTTTCCCTCATGGCCGTCATTGCAGCCCTGCGGGACTGCGGCGTATTTGACCGGATGGCATACGTCCTCTGCGGACACATCCACCAGCTGCGGCTCCTGTGCGCCGTGCTCGTGCTCCTGTGCTTCGGCACGAGCATGCTGATTACGAACGACGTCGCCCTGCTGACCTTCGTGCCCTTTACGCTCGCCCTCCTGGGAGCGGCGGCAAGCGGGCGGGTAGTCCTGCGGACCGTCGTGCTGGAAACGGTCGCGGCGAACATGGGCAGCATGCTCACTCCCCTGGGTAATCCCCAGAACCTCTTCCTGTTTTCCAAGATGGGTATCGGCATCGGCCGCTTCATGCTGATCATCCTCCCGTATTCGGCGGTCAGCCTTTGGCTTTTGTGCCTGTCGCTGCGCCTGATTCCCCGGATCCACCTGTCGGTGTCCGGCGTTCCCGCAGCTCCTGCGGAACCCGCCCCGCGCACTGCTGCCACGGCTGGCAGTGCGGCAGCGGACCCGCGCGTGACATCCGCTGCGGGCGTGATTCCCGGCGGGGCAGGGCAGAGGCCGCCGCACGGGATGCAACCCCGGATGGCAGGATTGCCACAGTCCGTGCAGCTGACCCTGTATGCCGTCCTCTTTGTCCTCTGTCTCCTGTGCGTGCTGCGTCTGGTACCCAAATGGATTGCGGCAGTGGCAGTGTCCGGCAGCCTCCTGTGCTTAAACCGGAAGGTCCTGAAAAGCGTGGACTACATGCTCCTCCTGACCTTTGCGGCATTCTTTGTCTTTACCGGAAACATGGCGGCCCTGCCTTCCGTGCGTGCTTTTCTTGAAAATGCGGTTTCGGGCCATGAGTTTGCCGTCTCGCTTCTGTGCAGTCAGGTTATCAGCAACGTTCCCGCGACGCTCCTTCTGTATCCCTTTGCGCAGGATGTCTCCCCGCTCCTCGTGGGCGTGAACGTCGGCGGCCTGGGAAGCCTCGTCGCCTCCCTCGCAAGCCTGATTTCCTTTAAGCTCTATGCCGGTGCCCGGAAGCGGCTTTCCCTGCCTTCCGCCGGGCGCTACCTGGCGGCCTTTACCCTGGCAAACGTCCTCTTTCTTGTCGTGCTGTGCGGGCTCTTTTTCTGCCTGCGGTTTTTTGCCCGCTGAGGTCTTTACGCAGCTGCCGCCCTGCTTCTGTGCTGCTCCCGCTCCAGGCCCCCTGCTCCGGGAGCAGGTCAGGCGTTACAGGAGCGAGACGTAGGTCTTGCCGGTGCCGCCGTCTTCCGGCGGGGCAAAATGGAATTCCTTGACGCCCGGATAGTGGGACAGGTAATCGTGCACGGCCTGCTGGAGGATTCCCGAGCCTTTCCCGTGGATGACCGAAAAATGCTTGAAGTCGTGGATGATGCAAAGGTCTATCTGGTGTTCCAGTTCCTTCATCGCCTCCTCGCTCCGCATGCCCAGCAGGCGCAGCTCAAACTTGGGCCGCTCGTCGTCAATCCCGGTTACGGAAGGGGCTTCTATTTCCACCCGGGGGCCGCCGGTACCCGGCTTCGGGGGCAGGAGGTAAATCTGTCCCCTGGGGACATTCATTTTCAGTGAACCGAACTGGACGCTCCAGCTTCCGTCCTTGTTGTCGGCAAGGAGGGTTCCCTGCAGCTTCTTTGCACCGGCAAGGACTTCCCTGCCGGGCTCAAAGGTCAGCTCCTGCTTCCGCTGCCGTATCTGTGCCCGGCGGCTTTCCTGTGCGTCCGTCCTGCCGCTTTCCTGCCGGTCCGGTACGCTTGCCAGCGCAAATGCCTCCGCTGCCGAAAGCCGTTTCCTGCTTTTCTTTTTTGACCCCTGTGCGTGCGAGCCTTCCCGTGCCTTTGAAAGCCGGATGCCGTTTTCGGCAATCTGCTCCTCCTCCTGCTGCTGCCGCTCCTTTTCTTCCTCGAGCTTGAGCCGGTCTGCTTCCAGCTGCCGGTCCCGCTCCGCTATGTCCTTTTCCAGTTCGCCGATGAACGAGCGGACCTTGAGGGTCTTTTCGCGGGTAATCTCGCCTTCCCGCAGTTCCCGCACGAGGTTTTCGAGCAGGCTCCGCGTTTCAACGAGGAAGCGGCTTTCCTGGACACTGTGCTGCTCCCGCAGCTCCAGCTCCCGCGCGTGGATTGCAAGTTCCCGTCCGTGCAGCCTGGCGGTTTTTGCGGCAAGCTCTGCGTTCCTGATCCGCTCTTCCCGCAGCAGTGCGTCTATTTCCGCGTGCTTTTCGGTCAGCCCCTTGATGAGGGCGGAAACGTCAGCCTTCTCGCCCGCGATGTATGCGCCGGCCTGTGCGACGATTGCTTCCGGCAGGCCGGACCTGCGGGCTATGTCGAGCGCGTGGCTCTCGCCGGGAACTCCCATCAGCAGGCGGTAGGTGGGGCTGAGCGTGCCGGGATCAAATTCGACCGAAGCGTTGATGCAGCCGGGTTTCGTGTAGCCGTAGTTCTTGAGGATGCCGTGGTGGGTCGTCACGAGGACAAAGGCGCTGCGTTCTATGAGCGTGTCCAGCACCGCCATCGCGATGGCGCCTCCTTCCTGCGGGTCGGTACCGCTGCCCAGTTCGTCAAGCAGGACCAGGCTGTCCCCGTCCGCACACTGCACGATTTCTGCCATCTTCTTCATGTGGCTCGAGAAAGTGCTCAGCGATTCGTCAATCGACTGCTCGTCGCCGATGTCGGCATAGACGGAACTGAAAAAGGGCAGCTTTGTTCCGTCGTCCGCCGGGACGGGAAAGCCCGCCTGGTTCATCAGGGCAAAGAGGGCGACCGTCTTGAGCGTAACGGTCTTGCCGCCGGTGTTGGGGCCGGTGATGATCAGGATGTTCTTGCCGTCCATGAAGCTGATGTCCACCGGAACCGCCTTTTCGCCGAGCAGGGGATGGCGGGCAGCCTTGATGAGCGGCGGCTCCTGCCTCCGGTCGCAGTCTTCCGCAAAACAGCCCTTGACGGAAACAAGGTAGCGGGCGGCGGCGAGCGTCGTGTCCATGAGGAGCAGCTGGCCGTGGGCCTGCTCCAGTTCTTCCTTGTACAGGGAAAGCCTTTCCGTCAGTTCGCGGAGGATTTTCTTTATCTCGTTTGCAAGGCGGGCTTCTTCCTGTACCAGCTCGTTGTTAGCCCTGACCGCCTCTTCCGGTTCAATGTACAGGGTTTGTCCCGAAGCGCTGACTTCATGGATGATGCCCGAAACCGTCCCCCGCCGGTCAGCCCGGACGGCGAGCAGCTGCCGGTCGCCCCGCATGACGGGCACGTTTGACTGCAGGAAGGCTTTCTGCGTGTTGTCTGCCGTGTACTTCCGTATTGCGCCTTCCGCTTCCTTCTGCAGCTCCCGGATCCTGTTCCGTATGGCCCTGAGTGCGGGCAGGTCCTTTACCTCTCCGTCCTTGTCCAGCACGGAAAACACCTCGGCTTCTGCCTGTGACAGGTCCGGCATGGACAGGGCATGTGCTTCAAGCTTTTTGAGGGGCAGGGAGGCTGCCGCTCCGCTGACGGCCTCCCGCAGCCGGTCCGCAGACTGGCACAGAAGGCCGAGCGCAAATGCCTGTTCCCGGCTCAGCTGTGCCCCTTCAATGCCCAAAAGCTTAAAGGAGTCCGTTACCGGCGGCCAGGGGGCAAGGGGGGCAGGGCGGGCAGACTTCAGGTAGACGGCCCACTCCTTTCCGAGGGCCTTGAGCCCGGCAATCTCATCCCGGTCCGTGACGGGTTCCCGCCTGAGGAGCAGGGCCTTTCCCTCCTCGCTTGCCGCAAAGCGGGCGACCTGGTTCCGTATGCGGTAAAAATCCAGTTCCTCTGCCGTCTGACCTGAAAGATGTTCGCTCATAGTGACGCTATCATAGCGGAAAAAGCGCCTTTGTAAAAGAGGAATGCCAGACTGTCAGGGACGCCGTCAGGTCGAGTGCCGGGCGGCCTGCTCCATGGCCGAAGAGATGCGGTAGGCGTGGTCGCCGAATTTCTCTATCTGGCGCACGAGGTCTATGTACATGAGTTCGGTCTTGACCTCCGCACCGCTTTCCAGCCGCTTGCGGGCAAGCTTCTTGAGTGCCTTGTGCTGCGCGTCAATCTGCGTTTCAATCTCTTCTGCCGTTGCAATCTCCTCTGCCGTCCAGCTCTCGTCAAGGTTCGCATGCACGATGTCGAATGCCTTTCCGGCGAGCGAGAGGTAGGGCTGCAGTTTTTCCAGGTCCTCCTTGGAAAACTGCATGTTCTTGTCCACGCTCTTTTTTATCATGACCCCGATGCTGTAGCATTCGTCGCTCATGCTCTCGATGTCTTCGACAATCTGCATCATGCGGGTCACATCTGCGGTCTGCTTTTCCGTCAGCGGCAGCTTGGAGCAGGAAACGAGGTAGCTGGTCAGCCCTTCTTCCATCTGGTCAACGTAGTCCTCTTTCTGGGTCAAAAGGTCAAAGTACTCCTTGACGAAGGTGTCCGAATTCCCGCTGAAACCGACCTGCACGCAGCGGAACATCTGGGCGACGTTTTCCGCCATGTCAAAGATTTCCTTTTCAGCCCGGACCAGGTAGGCAACGGCATTTTCCCGTCCTCCCGTTTCGCTGAACTCGAGGGTGTAGACGTTCTGCTGCTCCGTCGCCTTCGTCTTGATGATTTTTTCCGAGATGGCCGCAAACTGCTTCGTGAAGGGCAGGAACACGATCGCCGTTATCGTCTTGAGCAGGGTATGCAGGGCTGCAATGTGGAAGCTGATGTTCTGTGCCACCGGGCCCGGTACGACAAAATCGACGAGCTGGAGGAGCGGAACAAAGAAGATGATGGCGAAGAACGCCATGACCGCATTGAAGGTAACGTGGATAAAGGCTGCCCGTTTCGCGTTTTCCTTACTGCCCCATGCGGCAAGCACTGCATCAATGGTAGAACCGACCTCGCTTCCGATGACGAGCGAGGCAGAAAATTCCCAGCTGATGAGCTTGTTGTAGGCGAGCGTGATGACGATTGCCGTCGCCGCCGAGGAGGAGTGCAGGAGGGCCGTGATGAGCAGGCCGATGACAACCCCGATGATGATGGAAACGAAGCCCCAGTCGTCCAGTGCGGAGATGAAGTTTAAATTGCCGCTGTCCGGTGCGATGGCCCCCGAAAGCATGTCCAGGCCGAGGAAGAGCATGGAAAATCCCATCAGGGCTTCGCCGAGGTTCTCCTGCCGCAGTTTTTTCATCGTGTAGAGCAGGAAGCCGATGCCGAAGATGGGGATGGCGAACGAGGAGATGCTGAAGTTAAAGCCGAAGAAGGAAACGATCCATGCCGTAATCGTCGTTCCGATGTTGGCACCGAAGATGACGCCGACCGACTGCTGCAGGGTCAGGAGCCCCGCATTGACGAAGGTGACGACCATGACCGTCGTTGCTCCCGACGACTGGATGATCATCGTAATCATCATGCCCGTGATGAGGGCGAGGAAGCGGTTGCTCGTCATGAGTCCGAGGGCCTTCTTGAGGCTGTTGCCCGCGCTTTTCTGGATGCCTTCGCTCATCAGCTTCATGCCGAAGAGGAGGAAGCCGAGGCTGCCGCCCAGCTGAAAGACCAGTTTTACGAAACTCATATTACGCCTCCCGTCCGTAGGCTGCAATCTGCGTCAGGGCGGGAAAGGGGGACGGATCGTCCGCCTTTATGAGCTTGTGGAATGTCAGCGACGTGACTTTCTTTGCAGGGAAGGAGAAGCGCTGCTCTGCCCCGGTCTTTTCAAAGTGCAGCGTGAGGGAACTGCCGTCGGAAAACGAAATCGTTCCCTGGGTCCACCAGGCGTCGTGGGGAAAGTCCGCCCGCAGCCAGATGCCGATTGCCGTCAGTGCAACTTCCCTGCCGAATTCCAGATGGAACTCGGCCTCGGGGTCCCGGTTGATTCCCCAGCTTGAATAGGGCCACTCGCCGTGAAAGCTGTTTGCGACAAGGCCGTCCACCGCATTGCGCGAGGCGAATACCGACTCTCCCCGCGTCTCGACGTTTGCCCAGGTGTGGGGGAACAGGCCCGTATTGCCGTGGAAGTCCCAGGGGTTACAGGCGAGGTTCCGCTCCTGCGCCACTTCCGCTTCCGTTGCCTCGCGGACGTAGAGGTAGTGCCGCTTGCCGCTGAAAGACGACGGGCTGTATGACAGCTTTGCCTCTCCGAAGGGAATGGGGAAGCTGTAGGGACCCGTGTAGAACAGGACTGCCCCGTCCATTGCATCGTCGAGCTTGACGTAGATGAATGCATTTTCCCGGTCGCAGCGAAGCTCTATCCGGTCGCCCTCCCGGTATTCGCCGTCATAGACGGCCCACAGTTCTGCCGGCGAGCTGCCGGAAGATTCTTTTTCAAGCTTCCTGGTTCCATCAGAGCCACAAATACTGATGTTGCACTTCATTGTCTTCCCCTTACGTAATCTCTATATGTATTTCGTGTATTCCGCGTATTTCACTGCTGAACGCAATCCTGACCCGGTACAGGCTCCCTTTCCATGCCCGCCTGAGCCGCTCGTCGTCAACGGCGATTTCTTCCACCCCGATTGCAGCTTCCGCTGTACCCGGGGCAGCTGCTGCCTGCCCGCCGATGGCCTTGAAAGTGATGCGGCCGCTGCCTGCGCTGATGACGTTTCCTGCAATGACGGGCTTTTCGCACAGCATCAGGTTCAGGACAATCCGGTGGGGCCTTTCATCCGTGAAGGCAGCCCGGTCCCGGACACTGACGCCCGCATCCGAACAGGAGACCGTCCGCACATAGGAGGCAAGGCCGCAGCCTGCCGCGTAGCAGGGGGCAATGTCCTGCGTTATGCTGTCGCCGCTGACGTGCACGTCCCGGGCGCGGAATTCCGCTCCCGCTTCCTGCATGAGCCCGTCGATTTCCGGCAGGTTGTGGTAGGAGGACTGCATGGTCCAGATCGCATAGCGGTCGGCCGAGAAGGTCTGCTTCGTGTAGCTGCCGACCCCGGCGTCTATGAGCAGGGGCTTCCCGTCCTTGTACAGGATAAGGCTGCCTGTGTCGTTGTGATTGTGGCTGTCGCCGTTGCCGCCTGACTTGACGGCAAGGCTGTAGGCTCCCCGGTTCATGATGCTAACGCCGACGCTTGGATAGAATATGCTGTCACTGCAGCCGCTTCCGCCGGCCCTGCCAGCCGCAGCGGCTGCTTTTTCCGCCTCTGCCACGGACGTTGTCCCGGACGTTGGCCCATAGGAATCCAGTTCCGCAGCGCTTTCCAGCACCTGCAGCAGGTAAAAGAGGTTGCAGCCGCTTTCACAGCCCGCGGAAAGCCCCAGCAGCTTTTCCTGTACGGACGACTCCTTCCAGCTGCGGGCGGCAAAGCCGCAGAGGCGCCTGCTGCCGGTCCTTTTGCCGAAGCGGTATTCCCGGCAGCCGCTCATGCCTGCCGCGGGGGAACAGTCCGCAAAGTTGAAGAACCAGGGGCTGAAGGGTCTGCCGTCACTGCTGTCCCCGCCGACGTGCATGTTCACGACGTATTCGGCGATGTTTCTGATTTTCGGCAGGCTGAACACGGCAGCGGTCAGCCCTCCCGTGACGGCAGAAAGTATCTCGGCGGCATTGAAGAGGCACAGGCCTGCATGCCGGTAGTATTCCACCCCCTCGGAACAGCAGCCGTCTTCCCCGTAGTCCTTGAGAAAGCAGTCCAGTCCATAGAAGGCTTTTTTTATGATTTCCCTGCGGTCTGCGTCCGCCTGGGGCGTCAGGAAGGCCGTCAGCAGGACATTCTGGATAATCCAGGGGGTCCAGTTGCACATCGGCTCGTCCCCGTTTCCCATCCACCAGAAGTGGCAGGTCAGGAAGGGGCGGATGATGCGTTTTTCAAGTTCGGCGCGGATCCGCATGCACAGGAGCGGGGAAACGGCGTCCAGCCGGTCCCTGAGCAGGCGGTCGATGACGGCAAGCTGGGCCGCCGTCTCTGCCGCAAAGAGGTCTATCACGGGGAGCGCTGCGTCGGGCAGGGGGAGCTGGGGGGCGTCCCGCCGGTAGCTGTTGTGGGCGGGCAGCTGCCAGCCGCTTTCCTCGCAGAGCAGGAGTACGCCGTCGGCAATGTGGCCGATGAAGCGGCCTTTTCCTTCCATATATTCTGCCAGGGTCAGGAGGGTCAGTATGGCCCGGCGCTTGAAATACCGCCGTTCAAAGTGCACCCGGTTTCCGTCCCGGGAAAAGCGCAGGTAGTCGGAAGCAAGCAGGACCGACCAGCCAGTTCCCGCTTCCAGTGCTTCTGCTGCCTTTTCCGCTTCATGCGTCAGGTAGTCGGTCAGGTATGCCGGAATGCTTTCACGGAACGTCCCCGCTGCAGGAAAGGCAGGGAGACAGGAAACGTCAAAGGAAGGAGGGAGTTTGTCAGCATAGCGATAGAAAATGGCTTCCATAACGGTCAGGTTCAAGTATAGTTTGCAAAAGGCCCTTGTGTCAACAAATACACGTACCGGTCGAACCGGGATGCGGCTCCGGCCGGGGATACATTTGGTGACAGCCGGTGCTTTCCCGGCTGTACGCTCGTACGCATCCGGCTGTACGCTCGTACGCGCCCGGCTGTACGCTCGTACACGTCCGGCTGTACGCTCGTACACGTCCGGCTGTACGCTCGTACACGTCCGGCTGCCCGCTGCCGTTGAGTAAAACGGAGAAATAGACTATCATATCTTTCCGTATGTCTGAGCCTTTCAAAACACCTGTCCTCTACATCGTATTCAACCGCCTCCAGACCGTCGTCCAAAGTTTTCCCCGCATAGCCGCCCGGAGGCCTGCGCAGCTGTATCTGGCCGCTGACGGACCGCGGGCCGGACGGGAAGGGGAGGCTGCCGCCTGTGCCGCCGTCCGTGACTACGTGCTTTCCCATATAGACTGGCCCTGCGAGGTCCACACTCTCTTCCGCAACGAAAACCTGGGCTGCAAGTACGGTGTTGCCGGGGCAATCCAATGGTTCTTTTCGAACGTTGATGCCGGTATAGTCCTTGAAGACGACATTTTGCCCGAACCCTCCTTTTTTTCCTACTGTGAGACGATGCTTGCCGCCTTTCGGGATAATCTGAAGGTCGGCGCCGTCTGTTCCTTTAACCGGGAATGGGTGTCCTCCTTCTGCGACGACGTGTTCCTGAGTACGGCCCTTGCGGTCTGGGGCTGGGCCAGCTGGGCTGACCGGATCAGGGGCTATTCGCCGGATTATTCCGACTGGGAGGCCGGCCGCCTTGACGTAAAGACCTGTTTTCTGAGCAGGCAGGCGGAGCGGGAACTTTTGAGCAATGCCCGGCGGGCCGTGCAGGGGGAGCTGAACACCTGGGACTACCAGCTGTCAGCGCTGATGGCAACGCGGGGTCAGTATGCGCTTTTTCCCCGGAAGAACCTCGTGCAGAACATCGGCTTTGCGGGGAATTCCACCCACACGAGCGGCCGGCCGGACTGGTACCGGGAAGAAAGCTATGACTGGGGAAGCGAAATCCGCCTTCCCGGCACACTACGGTTGAACCGGCACTTTGCGCGGCTCTGCGAGGCGGAATATATCCCCAGAATGACTTTCCGCAGGCGGATGAACATGATGCACGATTTCCTTGTCGCCGGGGCCGGGAAGCTCGGCATTCTCGGGGGCATCCGCTGGATCCTGCATCATACGGTAAAGCGCGGCCATGCGGTCAGCCGTGACCGTACGGTCATATCGGGAGCTGCCGGGGAGCAGCAGGCATGAAAGTCCTCCTCATCAACTTCAAGGATTCCGGTGGCGGGGCGGCGATTGCGTCCATGCGGCTCGTGCAGGCCCTGAACGAGGCCGGCGTCGAGGCCGTACTTGCGGTGCCCAGGAAGACCTGTGACAGTCCCTATGTCATTGAGCTTCCCAAAAAGCGGCGGGGCTTTCTGAACAAGCTTGTCCGCTGGCTGGGCAATTACCTCTCTCATATCTGCTCGCAGATATTCGACCCGCTCGTGGGCCGCATTCCCTTTCATCCCTTCCGCTTTACGACGACGAACGGCATATTCCACACGACGAACTTTGTTTCGGAGACGGACAGCGACGTGGACTGGATAAACCGCTCGGATTTTGACGTCGTGAACCTGCACTGGATAAACGACGTCATCTGCACGAAGGACATCGCCCGCATCAAAAAGCCCCTCGTCTGGACCATGCACGACAGCTGGCCCTGCTGCGGGGCGGAACACCACCCGAACGTGATGGAAGGTGATAAGCGCTGGCAGGAAGGCTACTGGCGGAACAATAAGCCTGCGACGACGCACGGCATTGACCTGTGCCGGAAGGTCTGGAAGCAGAAGCGCAGGTATCTGGCGAAAAAGGATATCGTCTTTACCGCCCCGAGCCGCTGGGAACGGGAGGTACTCATGACGAGTGCGCTCTTTAAGGGGAAGTCCTGCTTCCTTGCCCCCAACATCATGGACCATGCCTCCTTTTATCCCCGCGACCGCCGGCTCGTGCGGAATCTCTTCGGCATTCCCGAGGACAAAAAGGTCATTGCATTCGGTGCGGCGGGGGATATGGACGGGCCGAAGGCGATGAAGGGGAGCAGCCTCCTCTTTGATGCCCTGCGCTCCCTGCGTAGCCCCGAGCAGTATTTTCTGCTCGTCTTCGGACCGGTCGGTCCGGCATTCAGGGAAGCGATAGCGATTCCCTATTTTGCGGCCGGCTATATTGCCAGCCCTCAGATGCTCGCCTGCCTGTACTCGGCAAGCGACGTGTTCGTAAACTGTTCGATAATCGAAAGTTTTTCATACACCTGCCTGGAGGCGGCAAGCTGTGCCGTTCCGTCGGTTGCCTTTGATGTCGGCGGGACGGGCTGTCTCATTGAACATGAGCGGACAGGCTACCTTGCCCGCCCCTATGACCCGGAGGACATTGCCCGCGGCATTGTATACTGCCTGGAACACCGGGACGAACTGGGGGCGCAGGCGCTCAGAAAATCCCGGCAGGAATTCAGTACGCCCGCTGCCGTTCAGACCTATCTTGCGGCGTATACTGCCGCAATGAAGCGGGCGGGAACCAATACAGAGGGAGGCAGCCATGACGGACAGTAATCCGCTCGTGACGGTAATCACGATAAACCGGAACGACTGGGAGGGACTGAAGCGGACGCTTGAGAGCGTCCTGAACGAGCAGGCCCTTGCGCCGGACGAACTTGAGTACATCGTCATAGACGGGGCTTCCACGGACGGCAGCGCGGAACTGCTGGCGGACTATGCCGCCCGTACGGACTTCCGGCACAGGATCTCTGTGTGGGTCAGCGAGGCTGACGGCGGCATCTACGATGCGATGAACAAGGGCATTGCCCGTGCGACCGGGAAGCTTGTCGGCATCATCAACTCCGGTGACAGCCTCCTGCCCTCTGCCCTTGCGGGACTGTCCGATCTTCATGCGGAGCACCCCGGGGCGGTGCTGTACGGGGCCTTTTCGGTCATGAAGGACGGCGTCTTTGACTGGGTGCAGGGCTTTACCGCCTCGGAATTACCGAACAAGATGATTCCCCATAATGCAAGCTTCGTTCCCCTGAGCCTGTACGGGAAGTACGGTTTCTACGACACCGCCTATAAAGTCTGTGCCGACTATGACCTCTTCCTGAAGCTGTATACGGACGGTGTGCCGTTCGTCTGGATAAACCGGATTGTCTGCGACTATGCCCTTGGCGGCCTGAGCGACCGGGCGGAGCAGCTGCGCCTGAGCGAAAGCGAGGCGATACAGCGGAAGTACGGCTGCTACGTGGAGCCGGGCCGGAAGCAGAAAGTAAAGCGCGCGGTGAAGCGGCTGCTGAAAAGGCTTTTTTTCTTTCTTGCAGGGGAGGGGTATGGTGAAAGGCAGTAAAGGCGTGCACGGCACATCGGGGCGGCCGTGCCTGGTATTCATACTCCCCGCCCGGGACGAGGCTCCCGTGGGCGGCTACAAGGTTATCTACCGCTATGCGGACCTCTTTGCCCGTGACGGCTGTGAGGTGCACCTCGTGTATCCCCATGTAAAGCCTGAGCTGCTTGCCGGCGTGCACAATCCATTCCTGCGGCTCAAGATGCGGCTGGGCTTCCTGTACCGTGCCCGTATCCGCCGTCAGTTCCGTCTTGGCAGCTGGTATACGTTCAAGGGACCGGTACACCGCGACTACCTTTTTACGGTCGGTCAGTATCTTCCGTTCCGCTATGCCAGGTCTGCACGGTTCATTGCGACTGCCGTTGAGACTGCCTACTGGGTTTCTGCCATGCATGGCGTTGCGGGGAGCAGGGGCTATTACTTCATACAGGATTTTGAGAACTGGAAGCATACGGACGGCTATGTGCTTGACTCCTACCGGATGCCGCTGAAAAAAGCCGTCATCGCCTCCTGGCTTAAGGACAAGGTTGCGGAAGCCGGAGAAGATGCAGAGCTGGTGCCGGATGCCGTTGATCCTGCTGAGTTTTCGCTGACGCAGGATATTGCATCCCGCAATCCCTTTGAAGTTGCCCTGCTCTACCATACCGACGAGCGCAAGCGGACGGATGACATCCTTGCCGCCCTGGCGAAGGTAAAGGAAGCCTGCCCGCAGCTCCATGCGACGGCATTCGGCGTTGAGCCGCGGCCTGAGGGGCTCCCTGACTGGTACAGCTACGTTCAGCGGCCTGACGGCGAAACGCACCGGCGGATATATAATCAGGCAGCCGTCTTTGTCGCCGCATCGCGGGCGGAAGGCTGGGGGCTGACGGTCTGCGAAGCCATGCTCTGCGGCTGTGCCGTTGCCTGTACGGATGCGGGCGGCTTCCGGGAGTTCTGCACGGACGGAAAGACGGCCCTGCTGTCTCCCGTACTGGACGTGGACGCTCTGGCTGCCAACGTGCTGCGGCTTGTGGAGGACGGTGAACTCCGCATCCGCCTTGCCGAAGCGGGAAACCGGGCAATCCAAAACTTTACATGGGAGCGTTCTTTCGCTACAATGAAAGCATTTCTGGGAATACCAGACTGCGCGGGGGAAATATGCTGATAGTGACGGACGGAGTTGCCAACCACAGCAACAGGCTGTTTCAGAACATTCATTTCGAAGCCTTCTGCAGGGAGCACGGGCTGGGGTTCCGGAATCCGAGCATGTACGACATGGCGCCCCTCTACGGGCTCAAGACGGGCAGCCTTGATAAGCTTGAATGCCGCATCTATGCAGGCCTTGAGCGGAGGAATCTCTTCCATGCGATGAATTTTGAAGAAGGGAAGGGGGATCTTGCAGCGATGGCACGGCAGCTGGAAAAGCCCGGCATTCACTTCGTTACCGGCTGGCTGTTCAAGGTAAAGGATCTGACGGAAAAGTATCAGGATTTCTTTGTCAAAAAATACACCCTGCTTCCCGAATACTACGAGGACAATCCCCTCTATGAGCAGTTCTCTTCAATAGACACGGACCGGTATGCCCGCATTGCCGTTCACATACGGCGGGGAGACTATAAGACCTGGGAAGGCGGGCGCTACTATTATGAGGACAAGGACTACCTGCGCTTCATAAACCGCATGAAGCAGCTGGTCAGGGAAGAGCTGGGAAAGGACTGCCTTTTCTATATTTTTACGAATGACCGGGTATATCTTGAGGGCTTCGGAATAACGGTCTCGGACAACAGCTGGTACGTTGACCAGTACATCATGAGCCGCTGTGACTACATCATCGGGCCGCCGAGTACCTTCTCCCTCTGGGCAAGTTATACGGGGCTCACGCCCTTCTATCACGTGAAGGATAAGGAGCGTGAGTTTACCCTGCAGGATTTCGAGTACTGCCACGGCTAGACAAGCGGCCGTAAAGGAGGTGTCTTTTTATGGCGTTGCTGAGCGTTCAGAATCTTTCACTCGGCTATGATTCCCGCATCATCGTAGAGGGCCTGCATTTTTCGGTTGAAGCGGGCAACTACCTGTGCATTGTCGGCGAGAATGGTTCCGGCAAGAGTACGCTGATGCGGACCCTGCTCGGCCTGCAGGAGCCGCTTGCCGGTCAGATTCTCATGTCCGACGGCCTTACGAGGAATGAAATAGGCTATCTGCCCCAGCAGACCCTTGTCCAGCGGGATTTTCCTGCGTCCGTCCGGGAAATCGTCCTTTCCGGCTGTCAGGGACGCTGCGGCCTGCGGCCCTTTTACAATGCGGAAGAAAAACGCCTTGCTGCGGAAAATATGGAAAAGATGGGAATAACAGCCCTTGCACGCCGCAGTTACCGGGAACTGTCCGGCGGGCAGCAGCAGCGTGTCCTCCTCGCACGGGCCCTGTGTGCCACGCGGAAGCTCCTGCTCCTTGACGAGCCGGTTTCCGGCCTTGACCCGAAAGTGACGGCGGAACTGTACGGGGTGATTGCGGAATTGAACCGGGAGGGCATTACGATCATCATGATTTCCCACGACATCGCTGCTGCCGTTCAGTATGCCAGCCATGTCCTCCATATCGGCTCCTCCGTCTTTTTCGGAAGCAGGGAGGAATATCTGAAAAGTGAAGCCGGAAGGCTGTTCCTGATGGAGCAGAAAGGCAGGGAGGTCCCGCATGCTTGAAACGCTTGCCATGTACATGCAGTTTCCGTTCGTACGCTATGCACTGATCGTCGGCGTACTGATAGCCCTCTGTTCGTCCCTGCTCGGCGTCACGCTCGTGCTCAAGCGCTTCTCGTACGTCGGGGACGGGCTTTCCCATGTTGCCTTCGGTGCCATGGCGGTTGCCGCCGTTCTGAACCTGTCGAACAACATGCTGCTCATCCTGCCGGTTACCGTCATCTGTGCGGTCCTGCTCCTGCGGACGGGGCAGAATGCGAAGATAAAGGGCGATGCGGCCATTGCGATGATTTCCGTTGCGGCCCTGGCCTTCGGCTATCTTATCATGAATATCTTTTCGACCTCGTCCAATCTGTCCGGCGACGTGTGTACCACCCTGTTCGGTTCCACGTCCATCCTGACGCTGACCGGGCGGGAAGTCTGGCTCTGCGTTATCCTGTCGGTTGCAGTCGTCATCATCTTCGTGCTCTTCTACAACAAGATTTTTGCGGTAACCTTTGACGAAGACTTTGCAAAGGCGGCGGGGACAAAGGCCGACGGCTACAATCTGCTCATTGCGGTTGTCATTGCGGTCATCATCGTCCTTGCGATGAATCTGGTCGGATCGCTGCTCATTTCGGCCCTGGTCATCTTTCCTGCCCTGTCGGCGATGCGGCTTTTCAACAGCTTTAAGCGGGTAACGGTCTGTTCCGCCGTGCTGTCGGTGTCCTGCGCATTTTCCGGCATCATCATCTCCATTCTGGCGGGAACGCCGGTCGGTTCGACTATCGTTGCCATTGACGTGCTTGCCTTTGCGCTCTGCTGCCTCATCGGGACGCTGCGGGGCAGGAGCCGCAGGTGAGCAGGAGCCGCAGGTGAGCAGGAGCCGCAGGTGAGCAGGAGCCGCGGCCGGGCGATACTTGCGTAAACAGGCATTTTATAGCATAATAGGGCATCATTTTCGTATTACTTTGTGATTGTTGAGGATGGAAGGAATCTTTTCATGAAAAAAGCACTGATTACGGGCATAACGGGACAGGACGGCAGCTATCTGGCCGAGTTCCTGCAGGAGAAGGGCTACGAGGTCCACGGCATTATCCGCCGTTCATCATCATTTAATACGGGCCGCATAGAGCACCTGTACCTTGAAGACGCAATCGAGGACATGCACAAGAACCGGAACGTCTACCTGCACTACGGTGACATGACGGATTCCGAGAGCCTGATCCGCCTGATCCGCAAGATTAAGCCCGA
Organism: uncultured Treponema sp.; assembly: GCA_946410085.1. GTDB lineage: Bacteria > Spirochaetota > Spirochaetia > Treponematales > Treponemataceae > Treponema_D. The sequence goes on from CAMJZA010000036.1 coordinate 28,524, forward strand.
CGAGATATACAACCTGGCAGCCCAGAGCCACGTGCAGGTTTCCTTTGAGGTGCCTGAGTATACGGCGGACGCCGATGCGACCGGTGTGCTGCGGATCCTTGAAGCCGTGCACTTCCTCGGCATGGAAAAGACCTGCCGCATCTATCAGGCGTCTACATCGGAACTCTTCGGTCTGGTGCAGGAAGTCCCCCAGAAGGAGACGACGCCCTTCTACCCGCGCAGCCCCTATGCGGTTGCCAAGCTCTACGGCTTCTGGATCATGAAGAACTACCGCGAGAGCTACGGCATGTTCTGCTCGAACGGCATTCTCTTTAATCACGAAAGCGAGCGGCGGGGCGAAACCTTCGTAACTCGCAAGATAACCCTCGCCGCAAGCCGCATTGCCCAAGGCCTGCAGAAGCGCCTCTACCTGGGGAACCTGTCTGCCCTGCGCGACTGGGGCTATGCGAAGGACTACGTTGAGTGCATGTGGCTCATCCTGCAGCAGGACAAGCCCGATGACTTCGTCGTTGCGACCGGTGAACAGCATTCCGTCCGCGAATTCTGTACCCTTGCCTTCAAGGAAGCGGGAATTGACCTTGCGTTCAGGGGAGAGGGCGTTGACGAGAAGGGCTACGATAAAAAGACCGGGGAGGTCCTCGTTGAGGTTGATCCCAAGTACTTCCGCCCGGCAGAAGTGCAGACCCTGCTCGGTGACCCGACCAAGGCAAGGCAGGTCCTGGGCTGGAACCCGACCAAGACCCCCTTTAAGGAACTGGTGCGCCTGATGGTTGCACACGATATGGAATACGTGAAGAACGAAAAGACGATCCACGCCCGCTAGGCGGACAGGAAATGCGCGTACGCATATACGTATAGAGGAAGCTTTTTTATGGAAAAGACTGCTAAGATTTTTGTCGCCGGTCACCGGGGCCTTGTCGGCGGGGCAATTTACCGGAACCTGCAGGCCAAAGGCTATACGAATCTCATTACACGGACTCATGCGGAGCTTGACCTGTGCTGCCAGGCTGCGGTCAATGACTTCTTTGCGCGGGAAAAGCCCGGGTATGTGTTCCTTGCCGCCGCCCATGTCGGGGGAATCGGGATAAACTCGGAGCATCCGGCTCCATTCATCTATGAAAACATGATGATCGGCTTTAACGTCGTCGAGGCTGCCCGCCGTAACGGCGTCAAGAAGCTTTTGAACCTCGGGTCTACCTGCATCTATCCGAAGATGGCCCCCCAGCCCCTTGAAGAGAAATCCCTGCTGTCCGGGCCCCTTGAACCGACGAACGATGCCTATGCAATGGCGAAAATCTCGGTCATCAAGCTCTGCCAGAAGTATAACTTTGAGTACGGGACGAACTTCCTTTCCGTCATGCCGACCAATCTCTACGGGCCGGGTGACAACTACGACCTTGCCGGAAGCCATGTGCTGCCTGCGATGATACGCAAGTTCGACGATGCAAAGAAGAGCGGGAAGGACGAAGTCGTGCTCTGGGGTGACGGCAGTCCCCTCCGGGAGTTCCTGTACAGCGAGGACCTTGCCGATGCGGTGGTCTACCTGATGGAGCACTGCGACGCAAAAGACCTGCTGCCGGAAAGCTTCGTCAATATCGGAACGGGCAGGGAGCTGACGATAAAGGAGATAGCCCTGCTGGTGCGCGATGTCGTCTATGCGGACGCCCCGGGCAGGGAGTGCAGGATTGTCTGGGATGCTTCCAGGCCGAACGGGACTCCCCGCAAGCTGTGCGATATATCCAAGCTCAAGGCCCTTGGCTGGGAGGCGAAGATGCCGCTGGAGCAGGGAATCGCATTGAGCTATAAGGACTATCTTGCCGGCGGCGGCAACATGACCAAGCGGCAGTAATTTTTTCAGAGGAGTGGACTATGCCTGTAAAGTTAATCGGTTCTTTGATAGTTGCCGCCATTGCGGCCCTTTTCACCGGCTACAATCTGGACAATAAATGCGATGTCTGGATTTTCCACAATTTTGAGCAGGTTCCCGTCGCGTTCACGATAATCGTGTCCCTGATGGTCGGGGTCATCATAACCCTGCCGTTTACGCTCGGAAAGAATGCCCCCCGCAAGCCGACCGAGAAGGATATGGCGTTGCTCAAGAAGGCCCAGAAAAAAGAGGCCAGGCAGAAGCTCCGCGAAGAAAAGCGGGCCGCAAAGGAAGCGAAGCAGACGGAAAAGGAAAAAGCGGCAAAAGAGAAAGCGGAGCTTGCAAAGGCAGAAAAAGCAAAGGCTGAAGCCGGAAAAACTGCTGACGCCGCAGAGAGCGTTCCCGCTGCCCAGCCGACGACGGTGGAATATCACGATTCCAGCCTCTAGGTAAGCGTAAAAAACAACAAAGTCCGGGCGGCAAATTGCCGACAATGGAGCAGGCGCCTTTTTATACGGAATGAAAACGATTCTACGCTTGCTGCTGTGTTGTCTGTGTACGGTCTCTCTTGTGCTTCCCCTTGCTGCGGCTTCTGCCGACGAGGGGGAGAAGTCTGCCCTGACCCTGCGCGCCAATGCCCTGCAGAAAGAGAGCGTGCGCGAAAGCCTGAAATACCTGACCAGTCATATTCAGCTCGCAAAAAACGATGCCGAAAAGCGTTCGATCCTCTTTTATACGGCTACCCTGCAGGAGACCCTGGGGCAGTTCGTGGCGGCGGCTGCGACCTATGCACAGGCAGCTGCCATTAACGCGGACAATGCCCAGGGAATGCCGGCTGCGAGCAATGCAGAGCTGTACCTGTATGCGGCACGTTCAAGTCTGGAAGCCTGCGACTTCCAGAGTGCAGATTCCTATCTGGATGCTTCCCCCGTCAATTCATCGACCGATAAGACGCTTATTGCCCGCAAGCGGCTGCTTTCGGCATGGAGTGCCCTCTGCAAGGCCGGTGATTACAGGGAGGCGAAGGGTGTCGTTGCAAACCTGGAAGAATTTGCCGGGGACGGACAGCTTGCCGACATCCGCTGTGAGGTCCTCTTTACCCTCTGGTACGTAACGGAAGATGAGCAGTGGCGGTCCCTGCTGAAAAAAGACTACCCCCACCGTCCTGAGACGTCAATTGCGGAAGGAAGCGGGAGCGTGATGGCGATGCCTTTCTGGTATTTCATGCCCCGTGCCTCCCTTGCGGCGGACGGCACTGCTTCCGGCAGTGCCGCTGCTTCTGCGGCCGTTCCTTCGGCGTCCGTACAGAATCCGCAGGGGACTGCACCGAAAGCGGAGGCTGCTTCGGGAAGCCCTTCGGCCGGAACTGCGGTGGGCGGCAGGTCTGCAGGGGGGGCGGCGGTAACGGGACCTTCGGCTGACGGACCGGCAGCAGCAGAAGCGGCGGCTGCGGGGGCGGGAAAAAAGCCTGCCCGGGTGCGGGAGCAGATAGGCTTCTTCCGGAAGCTTGAAAATGCTGAAAAACTGGTTGAGCGCGCTGCGAAAAGTGGTTTTACTGCCTACTATTATACGGAACTGCGTTCATCGGGGACGGAATACTACATTGTCGTCGTGGATGAGGACGAGGGCGGCAGCATGGGAAACAAGTTACGGAATGCAGGGTTTGATTGTTATCCCATAAAGAACTGAAGGACTGAAAGGACCGAAAGGAATCGGGCTGTCAGGGACTGTTTTTGCCGGACCCTTAAGGATTGCTTTTCTGCTGCCGATGATACAAGATGAAGGACTTTTTTCTTCGAGGGGGATACAGATATGGTACGACGCTGCAGGCATAAGTTTCTCGGGGTACTGCTCCTTTTGGGCCTGATTGCCATGGCCTCTGCCTCGGCTGCTGCCGTATCGTTTCAGGTCGTACAGCACGATGCCGGGCTCGAGAAGATTCATCCGGCATCATTCGTGATGGAGAGTGTCTTCTTCGATTATTTCTTTGATTCCGGGCATATTGCAACCAATATGCCGACCGTACAGTCCCGCTCGAAGGACGTGGACGAGGATATCTTTTTCAGGGCGCTTGAGGATACCAAAACGGGTCTGTGCAAGTATCTGATCATGGTCATTATTGAGTATGACATGGGGGATTCAAAGAATTCCGAAGCAGTCCTGTTGAGCAACATAAAGAAAGTGAACTGGCTTATCTATGATGCTGCAAGCGAAAGTCTCCTTGACCAGGGGGAACGGGTTGTCGGGAACGTTCCCGATAAATCAAACAATGCGGGCGGCGTAAAGGATCTTGCCAGGAAGCTTGCGAAGGATATCAATTCCGCCGTGATGAAGCAATAGATGAGGGAATAGGATTTATAAATATGAAAAAAATCTGTGGTTTTTTCGTTTTTCTGTGCGTTGCAGTCTCTGTATTCGTGTATGCCGTCGAGGAAAAGGACGGCTATCTGTATGGTGACCTTTCCATCGCCTATAACAACGAGCTTCCCTCGGGCCTTTTTGCAAAGTCCCGGAATTACCTGCCGGGAGATACGCTCCATATTTCGAACCCCTTTACCGGCGAAGAGATAAATGTCTTGAACCTGAGCAGTCTGGACGAGGACAGCCCCTGTGTCCTGATGCTGACGACCGAGGCTGCAAATAAGCTGGGGCTTGATTTCAAGGATACCCTCTACGTCAGGGTCAGTCCCCGGACCAATGACTTTGACGAAATCGCAGCCGGTTCTGCCATGCTGACGCATAATAAAGACGCCGTGCTGGCAGAGGCAGCACCGCTTGCCGAACAGCCGAAGCCTGCGGAAGACGAACCGAAGGCTCCCCCGGCACAGGAGCCGGTCAAGACGACGGAAGTTGCTGCCGCTCCTGAACCCGAAAAGAAAGAAGAGCCGGAGCCTGTTCCTGAGCAGAAGGCTGAAGTTGCCGCTGCTCCTGCAGTTCCGAAGGTTGAACCCCTTGCAGATTTAAGCACGCTTGCAGATCCGCTGCCTGTCGTACAGCCGGAGCCGGTCGAGGCCGTTCAGCAGCCGGTTGAAGTCGTCCAGCAGCCGGTCAAAAAAGAAGAGCCGCTTGCCGAAAAGCCGGTCAATGAGCCTGAGCCGGAGAAAAAGAGTGAGCCTGCGGAATTTGCGGAGGAAACCCTTGCCCGCACGGGGCAGGGCAGAAAGTCCTATACGACGGTTACGACTGTGTCCGAGACGGTGACGGACGGGACTGCCCTTGCCGCCGCTGATTCTGCTGATGATGAAGATGAAATAGAAGAGATCGCCGTCAGGCAGAAGAAGCAGAAGGTGCAGAAGGCAAGGAAAGAGAAGGCTCCCGAAGCTCCGTCCGTGTACGAAGAGCCGGTTCCTCAGATGGCTGCCGCAGATACTGCCGGAAATTCCGGTGCCGGAGACTCCGGTGCCGGGGAGCAGAATGTTACTGAGGAGACTGCACGGCTTCCTGCCGGAGATACTGACGGGGAACTTGCACGTGCGGAAACGGGCTTTGAAATTCCTGTCGTGCATCGGAATGCCGTGAGTGAGGTAATCCCGGAAATAACGGAAGAAAGCGTCAAGCTTGCTTCGAACGGCCTCAAGGAAGTTCCGTCTGCACACCGTGCGGTTGAAGAATTCCCTGCCAGCCGTTCCAGCTTCATTCCTGCGCCGGATGCTGACGTCTATGAATATCCGCAGATGCTCTCTGAGGATGCCGGCAGCGTGGAGCTGCCTGTTTCCTTTGTCGGGCAGCCGGCATCCGCTGTCCAGGCTACTGCATCTGATGTTGACGAGCAGGAAATTGCGGTGAGCGAGCCTGAGGCACAGGAAGCGGATCTGCCGGTCCGTGAAATTCCGGTCCGTGCCGCATACACCCGGCCTGCTGTTCCCGCAGGCGCTTCTGTTTCTGCTGAACCGGTTGTGGAGACCGCATACCGCTTCGTGCCTGAAAAAGCCGCACCCGAAAAGCCTGCTGCTCCTGCAAAAGCGACGGCTCCTGCAAAAACTGCAGCCCCTGCTGAGCCGGTCAAGTTTACTCCTGCGCCTGCAGCTGAACAGCCGAAAACTGTTCCTGCCGATACGCCTGCAGAAGTTGAGACGGAGATTCCTGCGCCGCCGGTTCCGCCGCTTGCCCAGAAGACGAGCCTTACAAAGGCTGAACCTCAGCAGCTGGCTCCCGAAGAGAAGAAAGCCGGGCAGCCGAAGGTTACTGAGATTCCGGTAAAGGCCGAGACTCCGAAGCGTGCGGAAGCGAAAGCTGCCGCCGTAGAAAAGGAGCCTGCCGTGAAACCGGCGAAGCCTGCCCAGACGGCAAAGACCGAGAAGCCTGCAAAACCTGCAGCTGCTGCTCAGACGGCAAAGACCGAAAAGCCTGCTGTTGCTCAGCCTGCAAAGACTGAGAAGCCGGAAAAGAAGGACGTGAAGGTTGCTGCAAAGAAGGAAAGCAAGCCTGTCGCCAAAAAAGAAACGAAGAAAACAGCACCGGTAACGGAAGATTCTTCGGACGAAGAGGAGCTGGTATACACGCAGACCGAAGAGCTCATGCTGATTCCCAGCGGAGGCGGAGAGCAGCGGGCATACAGCGGGGAAGGTTCTGCTGCTGCAAGGGACCCGCAGCCGAAGCAGACGGAAAAGAAGCCGTCAAAGACTGCTGCCGCGGCCCCTGAAGACGATGACTCTGACAATATCATTGTCAGCAAGCAGGATGTATTTACCCTGAGTCCGACGGATTCCATCGGTCCCGACGGACGGCAGGGAGACGGGCAGAAAGTCTATACGCCCCAGAAGCAGGAGCCGAAGGCTTCTTCTTCTGCCAGTGCCGGGACAGGCAAATCTGCAGGAAGCGACAGGTCTGCATCTGCCGCTAAGTCCGCTGCAGCTTCTCAGGCTGCTGTCCGGGAAAAGGACTTGAAGACCGGAAACTATGTCCAGTTTGCAACCTGTACGACTGATGCGGAAGCTGAGAAAATCATCAGCACGTATAAGAAGTATCCCGTCATCAAGGTGCTGTTTGAGAACCGGGCAGGATACAAGCTGCTGGTCGGCCCCTTGAGCGAAGACGAAAAGGGTGCTGTTCTGGTCCGCTTTAAGTCCTTCGGCTATAACGATGCCTATCTTCGGAAGGTAAAGTAAGGAAAGAGAAAGAAAAGCAAGCTCCCGGCCCGGAATTTTTTGATTCCGGGCTTTTTTTCTGATATGGCGGGCACATGTTTCAGGGCCGGGATTGTCATACTATTCGCCCCCCTCGACTTTATTCTTTCAGCATCGGGAGCCTGCCGCGGGAAAAAAAACGGGAAAAAAAGAGAAAAAAACGTGAAAAAGGGGGATCGGAGGCTTGACAAAAAGAGCGAGGGGTGCTAATATCATTCTCACGTTGCGGCAAGCAGCCGCAGGCAATCAGCTTTTT
>CAMJZA010000037.1 GCA_946410085.1 uncultured Treponema sp.
ATCGAGTGATTATCCATATTATCGTTATAAATAGAAAAAGTTGAAAGTATGTGATTTCAATCATTATCTCCGTGATCCTTAAAACTCCATTTGTCTATAAAACTGAAATATAATTATATACCAATTTTATCATAATTCTTGACGAAATCAATGGGATTAGGTATAGTCAAAACGAGCTGGACAACGGTAATCTTACCGCCATACAGCTCGTCAATTATCTTAGGATATCTTATTTACAGAAAATCTTTCACACACTCCTCATTAGGGGCTGACAACCCTTGTTTAGGCTCTCATGATATGTGCATCTGCATTTGCAGTCTTGTGGAGTTCTTGTCAAGGATGAAATTCATGAAGGATTTCTCCATAAAAACGTATGGAGCGGGGCGGGGACCCCATAGCGAGCATTTGATTGCCTCATTAAGCTTGTGAGACTGTCTGCCCTTGTTGAAAATGCGTGTGATATAAATGCAATCTCGGCGAGCGTATGGGGGAAGCTCCGCGGGAATACGTTTTTATGTCGTGTATATTGATTTCCTGTTTTACCCCCGCCCTTGTACAATCCCTGCCTGCGTGCTAGTATAGGCGCTAGGAATTTGTGTATGGAAAAATACAAGTGCAATATATGCGGCTACATCTACGATCCCGAGCAGGGCGACAGCGAGCTTGAGATAGCGCCGGGAACACCCTTCGAGGCGATTGATGACAGCTGGGTCTGCCCGATCTGCAGTGCCAAGAAGCCTGACTTTTCACCCCTTCCCGAAGCACCTGCTGCCGAACCTGCATCCGCCGCTGCGGGTGCCGTTCCGTCAGAGCCGGGCCTGCAGGCATAGGCGTGGAGCTCCTTTCACCGGCCGGCAATGTCGAAAAGCTCCGCTACTGCTACGCCTACGGGGCCGACGCGGCTTACATCGGACTGAAAAACTTCTCCCTCCGCGTCAAGGCCGATAACTTTTATGCAGACGAATACGGGCAGGTTGCCGCGATAAAGGCAGCCTATCCGGGGCGGAAGCTGCACTGCGCCCTAAACATCTCCTTTCATAATAAAGAAATCGACCGGCTCAAGGCAGAGATTCCCTATTTCAGGCTCTATCCGATCGATGCCTTCATCGTGCAGGACCTCGGCATTGTTCCCCTCCTGCAGAAAGAGTTCCCCCGGGCGGCGCTCCATCTTTCCACGCAGGCCTCCTGCATGAACCGCGAGGCGGTCAAGGTGTACCGGTCGCTGGGCTTTACGCGCATCGTCATGGGGCGTGAAGCAAGCCTTGCGGAAATTGCCGAAATCAAGGATGCCGTCCCCGACATGGAAATTGAATGTTTCGTGCACGGGGCCATGTGCATCGCCTATGCGGGCCGCTGCCTGATGAGCGCCTACCTGAACGGACGGAGCGCACAGGAGGGCTTCTGCTCCCATACCTGCCGCTGGGACTATGACCTGCTTGTGAACCGGGGCTGGCTGGACAGGGAGGGGGCGAAGTTCCTCGCGGAAAGCGGGGCCCTGGTCCTGAAAGAAAAGAAGCGCCCCGAAGAAAGCTTCCCGGTCTATGAGGGCGAGCATTTTACTGCGGTTCTTTCGTCCAAGGACCTGTGCATGATAGACTGCCTGGACGAGTTCAGGAAGGCGGGGGTAGACAGCCTCAAAATCGAGGGGCGGATGAAGAGCGTCTACTATGTCGCGCTGATTACCCGGGCCTACCGCAAGGCGCTCGATGCCCTTGAAGGCAGGACGAGTCAGGAAGATGCGGCCCCCTTCATTGACGAGCTGTACAAGGTTTCCCACCGTCCCTATGGCCGGGGCTTCTATTTTGATGCGGCGGAAGCGGACGTGACCGTGAGCGGGGAATCTTCTTCCCCCTATGAGCTTTCTGCCCAGGTCGGGGCGGAACTGGCGGAGGAAGAGACGGAGAAGGTCTTTTCCCGGGCTGCATCGCTCAAAAAGCGGCGGCAGGAGGAGTACGAGGCGCTCGTGCCCCCGGCAAAGAAGGCCTATGACGAGCGGGTGAAAGCCCTGCCGGACCGCTACCTGCCTCCGGTGGAAGCAAAGGCGGGCTGGCGCTTCTATGCGCTCAAAGTGCAGAACATGATAACGCAGGAAAGTAAGATCGAGGCGGTCGGCCCCGATTTTGTCTCGCGGCTGCTGCCGTCCGGCTCCTGGCGGCTGGTAAATCCCGAAACCGGGACCGTGTACCGCTGGTGCTGCGACGGGCATCCTGCCGTCCTGTATACATCTGTGGAACTGGGCGCGAACGTCCTGCTGCGTTCGGAAACGTCAGCTACAGCATGAGGAGAAAACTATGGCTTCACGATTGATAACGATAGAAAACTGTTCGGTGCAGGACCGCTACCGGACGCTGCTTCCCCGGATTGACTGGCAGTATAACGACGGTGAGGCATGGCTGGTGACGGGACCGAACGGAGGCGGCAAGGCTGCCTTTATCCGCGCCCTTGCGGGACAGGCCCAGTTTGTGCCCAACAACGACCCGCCCTCCCTCTTCTCGTCCCTCTTTGCCCGGACCGCAGGCAGGGGAGGGACGGCCGTCGTCTCGCTGGAAGAAGCCGCTGCGCTCATCGAAGAGGAGCGGAAGCGGGACGAAAGCGAGTATATGGACAAACAGGACATCGGACGGACGGGCCGCCGCTTCATCTGCGAGGTGCTCGGCGGGCCGCTGAACAAGGATGACCCCCTGCCGCCCATAGCGGACAGGCTGGACGCCCTGCCGGAAGTCAAGCTCTGCGGGGTCGGCCCCATACTGGACCGGGGGCTCAAGCTCATGTCTACCGGGGAAATCCGCCGGACCCTCCTGAGCCGGGCCCTCCTGTCCGGCTGTTCGCTCCTGATCCTGAGCGATCCCTTTGCCGGTCTGGACGTGGAGTCCCGCCGGATTCTTGCCGGCTTCTTTGATACAATCCTGAAGCGCCAGGTTGCCGCCGGCAGTCAGGCTTCTGCCGGCAGCGGGGATTCCTCCTTTCCCCGCATTGTCCTGAGCATGGAACGCTTTCATGAAATTCCATCGCAGATAAACCGGGTCCTTGAGTTCAGCGGGGGCGCCGTGTCCTTCTGCGGCAGCCGGAGCGACTACGAAAGCGTCATTGCAGACCGTTCGGCGCGCAGAGCCGCATCCCGGGAAGCGGACAAAAAGGCCTTCCTTGCCGAGATTGCACGGATACGCTCGGAAAGCGATGCGCTCGTGAACGAGATAAACCAGACCCCCGTTCCCGACAGCCTGATAAAGTTCTCCCGCGTCAACGTCGGCTGGGATGAACACCGGGTGCTGGTAGACCTGGACTGGGAGGTACGGAAGGGGGAGCACTGGCTCATCCGGGGGCCGAACGGGTCGGGCAAGACGACGATCCTTGAGCTGATTACCGGCGACAACATGCAGGTATTCCGCGAGGACGTGTCGCTGTTCGGCAGGCGGCGGGGAACGGGTGAAACCATCTGGGACATCAAGCGGCAGCTGGGAATCGTGAGCTACCGCCTGCACGTCGAATACCGCATGGTCGGCGGCACTGACCTTGAAAGCGTCATCGTGTCCGGCTTTCACGACAGCATCGGCCTGTACGAGCAGGCGACGGACTTTGAGACGCAGACGGCGCGTGCCTGGCTCAGGCTTGCCGGTTTTGCGGGGCGGGAGCATGAGACCTTTGCTTCCCTCAGCTACGGGGAACAGCGGGCCATTCTGATTATCCGTGCGGCGGTAAAGAGCCCCCGCGTGCTCATTCTGGACGAACCCTGTCATGCCCTGGACGAGAACTACCGGGATAAGATTCTGGATTTACTGGAAACGATTGCCGCAACGGATACGACGACGCTCCTGCACGTGACCCATGAGGACGATGAAGTCCTTGCGTGCGAGAAGCATATCCTTGAGCTGCACCCGGGCGAGGATCCGATGTACCGGATTATCGTGCAGGACTAGCGGCCCGTATTACTTCCGGGCCGTTTCTTCAAGGACGCGGCCGTAGCCCGTCAGGTGTTCGGCCCAGTAGCCGTCGTCGAGCGAGCTGACGATGACGCCCGTTTCGGGGCCGTCGCTTGCCGAATGGATGAAGAGCCGCTTGCCTTCCAGCTTGCCGACTCCCGCAAGCGAGACGGCCTTGCCTTTCTCGTCTTTTCCTGCATAGCGGCCCAGGTAGATGCCGACATGGGAGATGTCCGGCGACGAGGTCGTCTTAAAGAAGACGAGGTCGCCCGGCTCGCGGTCTTTTGCTTCAATCTTGACGACCTTAACGCTTGCATAGATGCCCTTGGAAGAAGGGGGCAGGATGATGTTTGCCCCGTAGTTGAGGGCGTAGGAGACGAAGCCCGAACAGTCAAAACCGTCCGGCGTTTTGCCGGCATAGCGGTAGGGACTGCCCCGCAGGGTCAGGGCAAAGTCAATCAGCTGCTGGCGTTCGGGAGAAACGGCGGCGGTTTTCTGCTGCCCCTGTGAGAAACAGTTGAGCGGTACGAAAACCGCCAGTGCCGACAGGAAAAGTACGGTTGCGATTTTAACCCGCTTCATGACCTTTGTATTCGGTTCTCGTTTCTGATGCATACGGCAAACCTCCCTTTCTGACAGCATCCTTTTACTGGTACTTTTTACTATTAACGGACGAAAAAGGTCTTTTGGACAGGGGAAAAGGGGCCCTGTCCGGCCAACGGCAGACCGGTGCCGGTCTTTCGGTTAGCGGCCGGTCAGCACCAGACAGCACAGGCCAGCGTCTGCCCCGTAATCGTCGGCCAACGGCCGAGGCATTGAAAAAAGGCTGGAACTAGTGTACAGTAAGGATTACTGGAGGCACTCAAAATGAAAAAGAAACTTTCTTCCCTGCTGTGTGCGGCATGCCTTTTGTGCGCATCCGCATCCGCCCTTCCGCTCGTAAAGCCGTATACGCCTGATTTTTCCGGCGAGTTTGTCTATTACCGCGACCGGAGCTTTAAGACGCCCAGCCTCGTCGGAATCATCTATTATAATGAGTCCACCTACGGCGCCCGCTATTACTGCCCGGCAGACAAGGCGGCGAAAACTGAGGCGCGCGACATTTCCATTTACTTCACGATTGACAGCGAGCATAACAGCATCGAACTCACCGGAGAGAACATCCTTGGTTCTGACGGCAGTCAGGATGATGCGGACATCGTCAACTACCTGCATGACTTTTTCTATGAGTTTGCGGAACGGCGGCAGCGGATTGAACTGCAGGGACCGGAGCCGGTGACCGTGACGGACGACTTTGCCCAGTTCGGCGGCGACGTGAAGATTACCTACAACACCCTTATACCGATTTTCAATCTTGAAAAGCTGACTGCCCTTGATGGAACGGAGGTGCTCACCGTTGAAACCGTGGGCATCCTGAGCGACGGCAGCGATCCGGCATTCAGCTACTACAAGGGGACGCAGACCGTTCCGAAGGACAAGAGCCGCAGCTTTGACAAGAAAATGTTTGCAAAGGCAAAGCAGGTGACGGTCGGCTGTCAGAGCGTTTCGCTCGATGAAAGCTGGCAGCAGGGAACGGAGAACATGTACCTGCTGGGCGACAATGCCCTGCTGACGCTCACCGAAATTGCCCGCCCGGACCTCTTCAAGGATTCGCCTGACCAGTTCCTTTCTATCCTCATCCGCAAGCTCAGCGAAGGAAGCTCGACCTCCTACGTCCTGTGGCCCGAGCGGAAGTTCAGCCGGCGTGAAGATTCTGCAAGGCTCGACAGCATCTTCTGGGAGCCCACGGAGGGCAACGTAACCCGCGATTTCAAGCGGCTGACGAAGCTTTCCAGCGGCGGCTATGCCCTGCTGTCCCTGACCGTCTTTGACGGCGTGTACAGCAGGAAGAAGAGCTACTTTGACGCCATCATCGGGAGCCTGTCTGTCAAGGAATGAAAGCCTTTTTCCGTCTCCCCCGTTGCGGCCTGCCCGGTTTTTTCCTCCTTGTGCTTTTCTTCTGCCTTTCATGCAGCCGGAAACAGGAAGCGGAACTGCCTGTGCCGTCTGCGTACCGGGAGAACGGATTGTATTCGTATGCCGCCGGACATGAGGGGGCTTTCCGGTCCGCCATGGCATTATACGAAAGCCTGACGCAGGACCTGCCGGAAGAGCAGGAAGGCCGGGGGCCTGAGGATCCTGATTTTGCGCTTGCAATCGTCTTCCCCGAAATGCTCCGCTACAGTGCGTTCCGCAACGGTCTGGAATATCTTGCGACCTGTTTCGTCTACGGACTTTCCCCTTCCTTCGGCGGCTGCACGATCGGCCACTTTCAGATGAATGCCGCCTTTGCCGAAACGATCGAGCGCTATGTCAGCCTTTCGCCCCGCCTAAAGTCAACGTATCCGTCGATTGATTTTGCCGGCAGCAACCGGCGCATCAGGGACCGCATGCAGCGGGTCGGGCGGATAAATGACCGGCAGGGGGAAGCCGACTATCTTGCTGCCTTCATTGCCATCTGCACGGAAAAGTTTGCCCTGGACGATATGGCAGACGAGGACCGCCTTGTCCTGCTGGCGACCGCCTACAATGCGGGCATGAGCCGCACGAGGGAGGAACTGGAACAGGTTTCTGTCCTGGACTCCTATCCGAGCGGCCTCAATTCGGCAGGGTCACGGTGGAACTATGCCACGATTGCCCTCGAGTTCTATCAGGGTCGGAAGAAACAGTCCGGCGGGGAGTAGGGGCGCGGCTACTCCGCTTTCTGCCGTCCGGCGGGGTGTGTGATGTTTCCGGCAGGTTGCAGGGCGGTTTTCTGCGGGGCGTAGGGACGCGCCCGTGTGCCTACAGGGTGAGCGTGACGAGGGGCAGTTCGCAGGGGTTCCCGAAGCGGGGAAAGGCGGGCTTCTGGTAGGACAGGCCCCGGCTTACGATGAAGCGGATGCAGTTCCTGCCGTTTATGCTGCCGCTGCCTGCCTGCGTGACGGCCGCTTCTCCTGCGCTTTCGCTCTGTCTCCGCACAATTTCATAGAGCCCGCCTGCATATTTGGGAAAAAAGCCCTGACCGACCGCATACACGCCGTTGATTTTCCCCGGGATAATCCACTGACCGCCGTGGGCATGGCCTGAAAAGATGAGGTCAAATCCATACTGGGCATAGTCGTCGATGTATTCCGGCCGGTGGGCGAGCAGGATGCAGAGACAGGGGCTGCCTGCTATTTTTCCGCTGCCGTGCGCTTCTGCGTCTGCAAGTCCCGTTGCCGTGCGGGCGAGTGCTGCGAGCCGGAGCCGGTAGGCCGCTTCCTGATCTTCCTTCCGTTCCTTGCGCTGCTCATCCGACAAGTCTGCGTAGGGGTCTGCCAGGCCTGCAATGACGAAGGGTCTGCCTTTCACGGTGACGGTAACCGCTTCGTCATTCAGGACGATGGCACCATAGGATGCAATGGCGGCAAGGAAGGGCTTTTCATCCGTATAGAACTCATGGTTGCCGGGGACGTAATAGACGGGGCAGCGTCCACCGGGGCCTTCCGGGAGCCCGTCCATAAGGCTTTGGACGTTGGCAAAGCTCTTTTGCTTCCCCATGTCCTTGTCAAAGATATCTCCGGTCATGACAATCAGATCTGGCTGCGCTTCCCGTATGCGGCGGGCGAGGATGCCGTCATTTCCCCCGTAGTCGTTGCTGTGCAGGTCGGAAAGCTGCAGGATCCTGATTTCCGTAGTGCCTCCGGAATTGGCACCTGAAGCCCCGCTTAAATCGATGCGGTAGACCGGAACGGACAGGTGACTGCAGGAAAAGAGCGATGCGGGCAGTATGCGGGCGGCGAAGTCCCGCAGGGGATTTTTCATGGTCATGCCGGTTAGGATACTGGAGCGGGGGCAGGATGTCAATCAAGCTTCCGGCGGGAGCACTGACGGTTCCCCGGCTGGAAGCGTAAAGCGGTATGACTGTTGCTTTATGCTTACAATTGTTTTCTTGCTTTTCTGGGTTTGCTGTGTTAGATTAAAGATAAATTTACTAAGCGAGGTATGAGGCTATGGCTTATAAGGTGAATTCCGATTCCTGCATCAACTGCGGGGCCTGCGAGGGTGAATGTCCGTCCGAGGCAATCAGCGAAGTGAACGACAAGAGGTCCATTTCGTCTGAGAAGTGCGTGAGCTGCGGTTCCTGCGCATCAGTTTGCCCGGTTGGAGCTATTGAAGAAGAGTAAATCTTCTGTATTTTTCCCAAAAGCGCAGCCCGTATCGTTCGGCGTGTGCGTTTTTGGGTTTTTTTATCCCCTTTTTCTGCCTCTTTCCTTTTGCACTTTTCCGATATACCCGATATACTATATAAGAAAATGAAACGAGTGCTGTTTTTGCTGCTTGCAGTCTTTAGCCTGAATGCTGCCGCCTTTACCGAATCCGGTCCCTCTGCATCTCCTGCGGGCTCTGCGTATCCGCACATCGAAAGCCTGCTTTCCCGCAAGGCAAACTTTATCCTCCAGCAGTACCTTGACGAGGTGCAGGCTGCAGGCAAAGCCCTCAAGACCGGCCGGGAGCCCTTCGTCAACTTCTATACCTATACGGCGGAAAAAGGCGATACCCTGATGCGGCTCTATGCCCGCTGTTCCGTTCCCTACGAAAGCATTGCGAGCCTGAACCGCCTGCAGAACAAGGATGTGCCGCTTGAAGGGATGGAACTGATTCTGCCTACGGTGGCGGGCCTGTATATTCCCAAAAACCCGGAGAGCGAGATTGAACTGCTGCTGGCAAGCTGCTATTCGGTCAGGATAAACAGCGAGGAATGCCCGGTGTACCATATCGGCGGCGAAGACTTTTATTTCCTTGCGGGTGAGCGCTACACGCCGGAAGTCCGGGCCTTCTTCCTGACGCCGGGCATGTCCCTGCCGCTGGAAAGCTACCGGCTGACCTCCCCCTTCGGCATGCGGGTGAGCCCCATAAGCGGCCAGTGGAAGTTCCACCGGGGAATCGACATGGCGGCTGCACCGGGAACAGTCGTCATGGCCTGCCGGGCAGGAACGGTCAAGGATATCGGCAGGAACGACTTTGTATACGGGAACTACGTTATCCTGCGGCACGAGGACGGCATGACGAGCCTCTATGCCCACCTGAGCTACATCTACGATCTGGCAGAAGGGGAGACCGTCCTGCGGCGGCAGCCCATCGGAAAGGTCGGCCAGACCGGACTTGCCACCGGACCGCACCTGCACTTTGAAATAAAGGTGAACGGCGAGGCGCAGGATCCGGAAAAATACATCAAGGGTTGAATATGACAAGGAAAAAGGCTTTCAGGTTAAGCGGAATCCTGCTTTTGGTCTGCATGTGCATGGGCCTTGCGGTTCTTGCAGAAAAGAAGCGGTCACGCGTTGCATGGGACGGCGGGCTGTACAGGCTCGAGAATGTGAATCCGGTCGATGCGCGCTTTGCGTGTCCCTACAATAAAACAATCGATGATGCCGGAACGCTCCTTGTCGTCATTGCGAACGGGAGTGCGGCGCTGATGGTGGCCCTGCTCATCTTCTTTAAGACAAAGGAAAAAAGGGAAGCGGTCAGGATCATAGCATTCGATGCCGTTACCTATGCCGAATGTTACCTGTTTGCCAGCAGCCTGTACCGGATTCTGAAAGTCTGCGTAAGGCGGATCAGACCCTACATGTATTTTCTGAATCCAAGTGAAAAGGGCATTGCAGAAGGAGATTTCTGTCTTTCCTGGCCGAGCGGGCATTCTTCCGGGGCTTTCATGGCATTTGGATTTATGTTCAGCTGGTTTCTGCTGCGCTATCCTGACTCAAAGGCAAAAAAGCCCGCGCTCTGCATATTCTTTGCGCTCGGGATTTCCACGATGATTCTGCGCATGTTCAGCGGAAATCACTTCCTGACGGATGTCCTTTCCGGGGCGACCTTAGGATTCTTTGCGGCCTCTGCTGTTTTTCAAATCAACAATGCAATCTTGAAACGCAGCTGAACCAGCCTTCGGCAACCATCCCCCCGCCAGTATGTGTTTGACAGCATTTTCAAGTCTCCCGGCACGCCGAAGGCGGCAAGCTTCTTGAGCCAGTGGAAGGCCTGCTGCCTGTCGTCTTCAACTGTCAGGAAATACCTGTACAAAAAGCGGCTATTTCATCCATCAGGTCATAGTTGCAGATTATGTCGAACAGGATTCTGCCGAACTCGACCCGCAGCTCGTTCTTCTGGGCTGCGGTGTCCGGTTTCGCTGCAGTCTCTTTTTTTCCTGCAGGCTGCCTGCGTCTTACATGCCTACACCGAAAAGCCGATCGCCCTGGAAGCCGTCCCATCCTTTTCCTCCTGCATTCCGCACAGTTCGTCCACAATCAGGGCAGGACTTATCCTGTCCTGCTCGCTGTCGCTTGACCATGAGCCGCATTTGTCGTAGACGGTGGAATCTTCCTTGTAGGCTTTGTGCAGTTTGCCCCTGAAATCAAAGATGTACCGGGACTCAGCATTGTCATCCAGCGGGGTCAGCTTCTTGTCCCGCACGTGACGCTGGATAAAGGCATCGATGACCTTTGCGGCGTGTTTCTTACATGAAAGGGCTGAGACCAGGGCCTTGTAAAGCGTCTGGCATTCTTCTATGTTCCGGAATTCCTCCAGCTCCGTGCATATTTCATAAAAGAAACAGGCTGTGGCAAGGGCCTCCTTTCTGGACAGGCTTTTTACCGGCAAAAGGCAGTTTGTGTTCATGTTCATGGTCTCCTCCGTTCATTGAATCTGTGCCCAGTATAATGGGCACCGGTGTCATTTAGTGATATTGCGGGAAAAATATCTCCGGCAGTTCCATCTGTTGAGCGCGTCATGTACATTTTGTTCATTTGAGACAAAACACTACATCGGCCCCTGTTTGTTTTGTCGTACATTATGCGCAGGAAGGGGCGCACAAGCGTTCGTTGAACGGCTGCCCCTCCAAAAACCCGTTCCGCATCCGGTCAGTGTACCGGACGGGACAAACCAAGGAGGCCATACTATGGCAGATTCTTTACAGATCAAAGACGAGGACAACAAGCTTGTCATCGCCCTTCACACCAATCCCTTTTCTCCGGAAAAGAGGAACTTCATCGGGAGCATTCCGCGCGATACGCTCACCATTTCAAACCTTGCCGCCCGCGTCAAGGACGGCGACCGGGGGCTGGACGAGTACACGGTGCTCAAGGCGGCCGGACTGCTCAAGAAGGAATGCCTTAGGGCAATCCGCCGCGGTCAGGCGGTAAACCTGATGGGCCTGTGCACGATGTTCATCGCACCGGAGGGAACCGTTGACGGTACAAACCCGTCGGCGGCCCTCTCGCAGAAGCTTGCCCTGCGCTTCAGCCCCACGGCGGAAGCGCAGGATGCGGTTTCCGGCCTGAAGATTACGAAGGTCATCGTAAACGACGGGCAGCCGCAGATTGACGGCATGCTGCGCCTGCCGGGCGAGGAACTCTCAGATACCTTCACTGCAGGAAAGGCTGTACGGCTTATAGGTAACAAACTCAAGGTTGCGGGAGAAGGTTCCGGCCTGTACCTCTGTCCTGCTGACGAAAACGGCAATATCTCGCAGGACAATGCGGACTGGATTCAGATACCGGAAAATCAGTTCTCCTGCAACAGGCCCAGGCAGCTGGAGTTCTTTATCCCTGACGGTATTGCCGAAGGCAAGTACCGCATCAAGCTCTGGACCTTCTTCAGCAAAAACGGTCAGAATCTTAAGACGGCAATTTCTACCGTCTCTGATGTCATAAAGATACAGAAGGCAGGTTCTGGCAGTTTGATTGGGTAAGACAAAACTTTTGTGACTGGCAGTAACGGCTTCTTCCCTGTCCTGCGGCCCAACGGGTGTGTCGGGGCAGGGGACACATGTACCGGAAATCTACATTCTGCGAGTCTGCAGTATCACTAAATGATACCCGCCTGCTGTAGACTGGGGCTGGAAGCATGGGAGGTTTGCGATGATTGGTGCTGCGGATATTGAGTATGCGGAGCTGAAGTATGGCGGCGGGAACTATGAGAAGTGGATGGAATATGACGGCCGGGGCAACTAGTTTGACTATGATGGTAACGGCAACGTGGTACACAGGAAACGCCTGCTTGTGTTCAAGGACGCTGCCGCTGAAAAAGCATGGAACGACGGGCAGAGTGTCACTAAATGACACCTGCCCGCTGTAGGCTGATTGTAACCATGAGGCAGTAGGAGGAGCGTATGATGAACTCAATCGATGATATTCTGTACTTTGACGACCGCAGCGTGCAGAAAGTCCTGCGCGAAGTGGATTGCGCAGATCTGGCAAAGGCCCTGCAAGGGACGGACGGCGCGCTGCAGGAGAAATTCCTCGGGAACATGAGCGAGCCATTCAGGCATTTTTTTCGCAGGGAAATAGAAGACACAAAACTCTCCTCTTTGGCGGAGGTCGAGGAAGCCCGTCTGAGAATCGTTGCAGTGATGGACCGCCTCTTCAAGGCAGGAGCTCTGTTCGGCAGGCTGGAGGATAAGCAGGTGGACACCCTGCTCCGGCATGTTGACAGCGTGTGCACGCTTTCGTTCGACACTATTTCCGTCCCGCACTTTATGACGAAGGCTGACAAGAAGCGCATCCTTGCGATAACAAAGCGACTGTGCGACCGCTTCCGTTTTGCCAAGAAAGAAAGCTTTCTTGCCCTTGAGGAGAATGAGAAGGAATTTGCGCAAGGCTTTGACAGGCTGGACTCCGCGTTCGTGAGCGATGCGTTCCGCATTGTGATTGACTTTGGCAGCACTCCGTCTTTCTTGGTTGCCTACTTGAAGAACAGCGTCGCGTCTTATGGCGGGAGTCGTCTGACGAGGCTCTGTCATCAGATTATCGCGGCGGGCGCATACTACTGCCTGTTCGGTAACTGGGACTATCTGAAATACGTCACGATGCTCTGCTCATTTCTGCGTGAACCGCTGCGTACCGAAGTCTACCACTGCTGCAGCCAGCACATGCTCTTCGGCGACTCCGGCACTGCGTCGTGAGGAAAGCTGCGCAAGGATGCTTCTGCAGAAAAAGCATGGAACGACGGGCAGAGTATCACTAAATGATACCCGCATCGTGTAGGATAAAGTCATAAAGCACATCAAGGCAACAGGAGGTCTGGTATGGTGAAGTTCAATGAGTGCGGGAACGGCAGGGAGTTTGAGCATGCTTTTACGGCCTTTGACAGGCGGGTTGCGGGCGTTTTCGAGTCCGCATGCAGGGCGGCGTTCAATGCCGTCAGGGATGCGGTTCTGCAGGACTGTAAGACCCTCCGGGCGGCCGTTGAGGATGCCGCGATTCATGATGAGCGCTATGCGGACAATAAGGAACTTCTGGAAGAAGTTACCGGGCATCTGTCTGCCTACGGATGGGAAGGGCAGATGGAGCGTGCCGGGACTGACTTTGCCAGAGCTTTCTCTGAATGCATGGAAGGCTTCTACAAGGCCTGTTGTTTTGACCGCGATTTTATGAAGGCTGTCAAAATGCTCGGTACGGAAGGACGCGACCGGATTTCACGGACGCTTGCGTCCCTTGACGGATACACGAAGCTGAATCTCGGTTTGCACAAGGCATTTCTGGAATTTGAGGATATCCTGCGTTTTGACGACGGCAGCGTGCAGAAAATCCTGCGGGCAGTCGATCAGGTTGATCTGGCATGTGCCCTCAAGATTTCAAGCGACGAGCTCAAGGCTAAGGTGTTCGGTAACATGAGCAGGAGTGCCGGAGAAATGCTGAAAGAGGATATGGAAGCCGTACGGCCTGTCCTGAAAAGCACCGTGCAGGAAAAGCAGCGGAAGATACTGGATACGGTAGAAGAGATGCTTGCCTGCCGTGAGCTGTATTGGCCTGAGGAGTGCGTGAAGGAGGGAGGACTCCAGTGAAGCCGGATAAAAACAATCGTGCGGAGGTCATGAAAAACATGTCGAAGGAAGAACCTATGGAATCAGAAGGAAGCGAATGCTCAGGATTCGGCATTGAGATGCTGATGTACCATGCGCTGAATGCGGTAAAGATCTGCCGCCTGCAATACAATCTGCTCAACTGCAAGGAGTATGAGGAAGCGGTGAAATACAAGGCTGCGCTTGATGCTTTTGCCGAAGTCGTTGAGGACATTTACGACTATGAAAACTACGGCTTTTTCTCGACGACCGTGCACGTAAAGGAGAGCGGTCTACCGTGCAACATTCGCTGCGGCTGTGACAGGGAATGGAGTCTTGAGCCGTA
This sequence comes from uncultured Treponema sp., assembly GCA_946410085.1. Lineage (GTDB taxonomy): Bacteria > Spirochaetota > Spirochaetia > Treponematales > Treponemataceae > Treponema_D. Next base: position 14,111 of record CAMJZA010000037.1, read on the forward strand.
TCTTGACAAGCATCAGAAACCCAGGTTTGCAAAGGTCATCCGCTTTGAGAACCGCAGGGGGAAGGAGCCGGGGTATGACCGCAAGAACGATTTGTGCATGACAATCAGCGACACGCCGGAGATTCTGGAAGGGAGGGACCGGTGTGTCCTGACTGATGATGAAATTCAGCAGATAAAGGATTTTGTCATCACGAACAGGGAGGCGATTCTCGCCCACGCGCGGGGTGATACCGGCAGCTGTGAGTTCCTTGAAGCCTGCATGAAGCATGCCAGTCCGCTTTAGACTGCCAGTTGCTTTCCGTTCAGGATGGCCTGTTTGAGTTCGCTGCCGGAGTAGACGAGCTTGAGCGAAAAGAAGGGGACGCGGCGCCCGATCAGGTCCAGAAAAATCTCGTCGCCCTTCCAGTGTTCCAGGTCGTTGAGTTTGGCGACGGGAACCCATTCGAGCGTTCCCTCGTCGCAGTCCTTGAGCGTTCCGGTAAATGAGTCCGAGTGGAAGAGGTGCATGTACTCTCCCTCGCAGGAGTCGGACACGAAGGTGACGATACCGCAGTAGCGCATGCCGGTCAGGGTCAGTCCCGTCTCTTCCTGCACTTCCCGCGCCACGCAGTCTTCCGGGCTTTCCCCTTCTTCGCAGTGGCCGCCTATACCGATCCACTTGTCCTTGTTGATGTCATGTTCCTTCTTAATCCGGTGGAGCATCAGGTAGGAGGCGTTCTGTTCTATGTAGCAGAGGGTTGTATTCTGCATGGTGTCCTGTCCGTCCTTCCTGCCTGTCAGTCCTGTCCGCGCTCTTCCGCCCAGCCCATTGCGCATTTGACTGCCCGGTGCCAGCCTGCCAGTTCCCGCTGACGCCTGTCTGCATCCATCTCGCAGCGGAATTCCCGGTCCAGTCCCCAGTTTGCGACGACCTCGTCTTTGGACTTCCAGTAGCCGACCGCAAGGCCTGCAAGGTATGCTGCCCCCATTGCCGTCGTTTCAACGCAGACGGGCCGGTTGACGGGAACACCCATGATGTCCGCCTGGAACTGCATCAGGAAGTTGTTCTTGCAGGCACCGCCGTCAACCTTGAGTGAGGTCAGGTGAATGCCCGAATCCTTTTCCATCGCCGCAAGTACGTCTGCCGTCTGGAAGGCGAGCGATTCCACCGTTGCACGGATCAGGTGGTACTTGTTCACGCCCCGCGTCAGGCCCACGATGGCTCCCCGTGCGTAGGGATCCCAGTAGGGGGCCCCCAGACCGGCAAAGGCGGGGACGACGTAGCAGCCGTTCGTGTCTTCTACCCGGGTGGCAAAGTACTCTGAGTCGGGTGAGCCGTCGATCATCCGCAGTTCGTCCCGAAGCCACTGGAGGGAAGCCCCCGCAACAAGGACGGAACCTTCGAGCGCGTACTCGACCGTACCGTCAAGTCCCCAGGCAATCGTCGTGAGGAGGCCGTTCTTGGAGAAAATGGGCTTTTTGCCCGTGTTCATCAGCATGAAGCAGCCCGTGCCGTAGGTGTTCTTTGCGTCGCCGGGGGCAAAGCAGGTCTGGCCGAAGAGGGCGCACTGCTGGTCGCCCGCCGCCCCCGCGATGGGAATCGGCGCCCCGAAGAATTCCGCATCGGCTTCTCCGTAGATGCAGGAGGAGGGCTTTGCCTCCGGCAGCATTGACCGGGGGATGTCCAGTTCGGCAAGGATGTCTTCGTCCCATTCGAGCGTGTTGATGTTGAAGAGCATCGTGCGGGATGCGTTGGAATAGTCGGTGACGTGCACCCGGCCTTTTGTCAGCTTGTAGATGAGCCAGGTTTCGATGGTACCGAAGAGGAGCTCTCCTTTTTGGGCACGCTCCCGTGCTCCGGGAACGTTTTCTAGTATCCAGCGGAGCTTCGTTGCGGAAAAATAGGGGTCAATGACAAGGCCGGTCTTTGCCCGGTAGCTGTTGGTCAGTCCTTTTTCCTTGAGGCTGCGGGCGTAGTCCGCCGTCCGCCGGCACTGCCAGACGATGGCGTTGCAGACGGGCTGCCCGCTCTCTTTTTCCCAGACAACGGTGGTTTCCCGCTGGTTCGTTATGCCGATTGCCGCAATGTCGCGGGCCGACGCCTTGACTTTCTGCAGGGCTTCCCGGGCGACGAGCAGCTGAATCTGCCAGATTTCGCTCGCATCATGCTCTACCCAGCCCGGTTTTGGGAAAAACTGGGTGAACTCTTTCTGTGCGACGGCCTTCATCGTTCCCTTCTGGTCAAACAGGATGCAGCGTGCGCTCGTCGTTCCTTCGTCCAGCGCCATGATGTATTTGGACATAGCTACCTCTCGGGGCAATTATAGCACAGGCTCCGCTTCCCGTGAAGGGGCAGCGAAGCTTCGAACCAAGGTGGAGACTGCGGAGCCTACGAAGCGCCCTGTCCCGGGGGGAGCGGCAGCTTCCTGTTCGCCTTTGAATAGACGCAGCCGCAGTAGTCCTGCCGGTACAGGCCGTACTCGGCGGAAAGCTCCAGGCTGCGCTTGAAGCCGCCCTTCTTCTTGAAGTCCGAGGGGAGGAAGCGGGGGCCGGGTTGTCCCTGTTCCAGCGCCCTGCCGATCGCATTGATTTTGTCTGCATCCTTGAAGGGACTGATGGAAAGGGTCGTCGTGAACCAGTCAAAGGCGTTGCTGCAGGCATACTGCCATGCCGCCCTCATGCGGAACTCGTAGCAGCGGCGGCACCGCTCGCCCTTTTCCGCCTCGTTCTGCAGGTCCGGCTCTTCCTGTACCCCCGTTGCCCGGTAAAAGTCCTCCGGATCGTAGCGCCCTTCAACGACCTGTATTCCGCTTGCGGCAGGAAAACGGGGCAGGAAATTGAGCAGCTCGTCCCGCCGCCGCTCGTATTCGGACATGGGATGGATGTTGGGATTATAATAGTAGATCGTGATGGCAAAATAGCAGGCAAGGTATTCGATGACGTAGGACGAGCAGGGCCCGCAGCAGGCATGGAGGAGGAGGCTGGGTTTTGACGGGGCGGGACTATGGTCTCCGCAGGGAAGATGCGTACTGCCGGCAATACAGCTGCCGCCGGAAATACAACTGCCGCCGGGCTGCGGACCAGCCGCAGCCGGTCCCGCCTGTCCGGGCAGGGCGGCGAGAATGCCGTCCAGCTCCCGCTCGTAGGGGGACGTTCGTTTGGACATGCCCTTGCTCCGGCGGACTGCCCTATTTTTTCAGCAGGGCCGCGAAGGGATTGTAGGTTTCCCCGTCATCGTCGTCGGCATGCGCTTTCTGGTATTCGGCGGCATTGTCTGTTTCCGCATCGGAAACAATCGGCGAGAGGGAAATCCGCTTCTCGTCGGCATCGACCCGTTCAATGGTAACGGCAAGGCTGTCTCCCGCCTTGTAGACCTTCTTGAGGTTCGTGTTGCGTTCGACGGGGAGCCTGGAAATGTGCACGAGGCCGTCAACTGCCGGGGCAAGGTTTATGAACAGGCCGAAGTCTGCAACCCGGCTGATTTTGCCTTCAATCTTCGTGCCGACGGGGAACTTTTCGGCAATGCCGTCCCAGGGATCGGCCTCAAGCTCCTTCATGCTGAGCGAAACCTTTTCCTTTGCCCAGTCAGCCCTGATAATCTTTGCTTCGACCTCCTGGCCGATTTTAAGCACGTCATGTACGTCATTGACGCGGACATGGCTTATCTCGGAGACAGGCAGCAGGGCCTCGAAGCCCTCTATGTTGACGAACGCGCCGTAGCTTTCTATCCGGGAAACCGTGCCCTTGACGACTGAGCCGAGCTGGAGCTTCTGGGCGAGGGCGGCCTTCTTCTCCTCCGCCTGTTCCGCCAGAATCGCACGGTTGGAAAGGACGATGTTGCGGCCCTCGTTCTTGTATTCCTGAATCCTGAAGGTCAGGTGCTTGCCTACGTATTCGGCTGCTTCTTTGCGCTCCCGGTAGCCCATCTGGCTGTAGGGGCAGAAAGCCCTCGTTGACCCGATCATGACCTCGTAGCCGCCCTTGATTTCCTGCGTAACGTGGCCTTCCACGGGGACGCCGTTCTGGAATGCGCTCTCGAGCATGTCCTTTCCGGCGTTCTGCCCGGCGAGTTTGCTGGTAAAATGGAGTTCGTCTCCCGAAGCGGAGGCAAAATAGACCTTCAGGCTGTCGCCTTCCTTAATGGAAACGTTTCCGTTTTCATCGGTAAACTCCGCCTTGTCGACAAAACCTTCGCTTTTGAGCCCCAAATCGATAAAGACGGTATCCGCCGAGATGGCGACGACCTTTGTTTCAACCATCTGTCCTGGTTCGTATAACTGTTTCATGCTGTTCCTTCCCCTGTATGCCCGGCCTGCAGGCCGGAAACGGTAGCGTATTTTCTATTATAACTTCTATTATAATGTGTCAGTTTTTTGAGCTTTTTCTGGATTTCTTCTGTGCAGAAGCCGGCTTTTCCTGATAACCGGATTCATCGGCCCTGCGCTGTTCTATTGCCCTGTCGACGCCCCTCGTCCCGAGGTTTATGGAGATGCCCACGTAGACTTTTGCCGTCATCTGGTCGCTCGTCTCGTAGTTAAAGCGTGTTCCGCCGTAGTTCATGTGGGAATGGCTGTACTGGACGTTCTGAAAGTCAACGCCGACGTTCAGCCCCATCAGGAAGTCCGGCTTTGCGATGAGCCAGCAGCGGTAGCCTATGTTGAAGTTGTAGCCGATGTTGCGCTCTTCCAGCTTGACCGTGACGGCGTCCTTTGCTGCTCCCCACTGATCGGGCTTGGTGAATTCGGTCCGGCGCAGGGTAAAGAGGGCTGACGGAAAGAAGGAAAATGAATGCCGCCGCCCGAGGTTCAGGCGGAGCACCGGGCCGACCCCGATGTTATATTCAATGCCGCTCGACAGGTCTATGTCAAGGTCGGGAATGCCGGACATCCCGGTTGTATCGAAATCCGAGAAGGTATAGCTGTCGAACTTGCTCATGCTGCCGTCAACACCGACACCGATGTCACTGAAGCCGAAGGGAGAGCCGAGGAAAGAAACGAAGGTTGCCTTGCCGCCGAGCGGCGTTTTGGTCGTCCGGGAAAACTCTGACAGCCCCAGATAGGTGATGTCATCATCGGAAACCTTTACTGTATCGGAGTTTTTGAAGGTGTTTTCGTAGCTGACGGATAATTCCCAATCCTTCGCTTGGGCAAAGCTTGCAAGGAGGGCCAGGAAAATACTTACTACGACTTTTCTTGCTCGAAGCTTCTTTTTCATTTTGGGTCAGTATACAAAATTTGACCGGATACTGCAATACAAAATGGAGTTTTTTCTCATGGCCGGGTAAAATTCCTGGTCCTGCCCGGAAAGCGGCCGGGGGCCGGACAGGCGGTTCTGAAAGCCGGAAAGCCTTTTTCTCCCCCTGTTTTCATTGAAAATTCCCCGGTAAACGGGTATACTGGGGGACATGGGTTGTATGAGGGCTGTTCGGAATGCTTCCGGGCGGGCTTTTTTACCTAAGGAGTCAGCATGCCCTTCTGTTCACTTTCGACGGTCAATTTCAGGAACCTCGCCGATGCAACGATAGACCTCTTTGCCCGGGAAGTCTTTTTTACCGGGGAGAACGGGCAGGGCAAGAGCAACCTGCTTGAAGCCCTCTATTTTTCGTCCTACGGGGCGTCCTTCCGCACCCACCTTGACGGGGAGATGATACGGAACGGGGAGGGCGGCATGTCCGTCCGTACCCTCTATAAAGGGGCGGACGACGAGGGGCATACCTCCTTCATCAGCCTGGAGGGGAGCCGGAAGAAGATGGAGCGGGACGGCAAGATGATCCGCGACCGCAAGGATCTGGTTTCTGCCATGCCCTGCGTCCTCTACAGCCATGACGACCTTGACTTCGCAAAGGGGGCCCCGGAACGCAAGCGCTTCTTCGTTGACCAGACCCTTTCCATGTACGACGTGCTCTACATTGACCTGATGCGGCGCTACAAGCGCATCTTGAAGAGCCGGAACCTCTGCCTGAAGGAGCACAATCTTGCGCTGCTGGACAGCTACGACCTGCAGCTGGTGCAGAACGGCCTTGAAATCCAGAAGCGGCGCAAGATGGCAATCTTTAAGTTCAGGGACATCTTTTCCCGCCTGTACGGGGAGGTTTCGGGGCTGACCGGCGTGACGATCCGCTACCTGCCGTCTTGGAAGAAAGCCCGGCCCGACAGCGCGGAGGAGGGGATTGCCGCCGCTTCGAACCTGCCTTCCGTAGATGACGTGCTTGCCCGCCTGCGCGATATGCGCCCTGTCGATGAAAAGATGGGGACGACGATGACCGGTCCCCACCGCGACCGGATTGAGTTTGAAAAGGACGGGGTCCCCTTCATTCCCCTTGCGTCCATGGGGCAGCGCCGCCTGGTTGCCCTCGTCCTGCGGACGGCGCAGGCGGTCTATTTTACCGAAGAGACCCGGCGCAGACCGGTCCTGTTAATGGATGACGTTCTCCTGGAACTGGATCCCGGCAAGCGGGAGCGCATGACGGCCCTGCTGCCGGATTACGAGCAGCTTTTCTGCACCTTCCTGCCCGGTGAGCCCTGGCGGAACTATATCCGCAGCGAAACCAAGGTGTACGAGATTCAGGCCGGCAGCTGGAAGCCCGTTCCGTAAGGGGCGCAGACCGGCGGGGTGCGGCTCGTCTTGTCCCGGGGTACTGCGCCGTGACCCTGCGTGGTGCTCCGTTGTTGCCCGGGGTACTGCACTGCACCCCCGCTGGCGGGCCTACGAGTAGTCGGACTTGATTTTGCTGATGCCTTCGAGGATTTCCGAACCGAGCGGCAGCCAGCCGTACTTCGTGCGGACGGCATCGGCTGCCTTGACCGAGTCCTGCCCGCTTGCGTCAAAGGCGGCCTTGTAGTCGGCGTAGAGGGTTTCCTTGTTGACTGAAACCGAAGGGCCTTCCTGCTGTTCCAGACCGGTAATGCGCCAGCGCCTGCCCCCGTAGGTCAGGGTCACGATGTCGTTCTTTTTCAGCACGTGCACGTTTTCCGCCTCTCCCGTATCGGAACCGACGCAGTAGATGAAGTAGTAGGAGACTTCAAGCTGCTTGACTGCCCCCTTCCTGAGTTCCGTTCCGCCGGATTCCGTGACGGGGGCAGGCGCGTCCCGCCGGACGGGGGCGGTAAAGAAGATTTCCCCCTTTTTGTTCCCGATGAAGAACTGGCTGATGCCGTACATCGAGAAGGCTCCCCCGTTGTTAAAGGAAAGCCATTCCGCTGGACTCGTTACCTTGTAGCCGGCCTCGTAGCTTGAGCGGGTCTGCGCCGTGACGAAGTAGGCGCTCATCGCATCGATGACGGCTTCTGCCTGTTTTCCCCTTGCACTCGCCTGCGCCGAAAGCGTGTCCATCGTGTTGAACGCACTGTAGAACAGTTCGACCGTCTGCAGTTCCGTAAGTCCCTGTGTCGTGGGCCGGCTCATGGCTGTTTCAAGGCAGAGGCCCGAAACGACTGCCGCTGCAAATACGGCGATGGCAAGGATGGTCAGGGGCGTCCGCCTGCGCCGTATCCAGCGCTTGCGTGACAGGGCGGCCTGAAAGTGCTGCTCCTCCCTTTTCGCACGGCTTTCAAATGCTTCCTGCGAGATGTTCGATTTATGGATGACGCCGATGAGGGTTCCGTCGGGGGCAATGTTCCCCAGTTCCGTTAGTCCCAGCTCCCGGTAGAGGCTTTTGAGGGGAAAGCTGAGCCCTGCCCGTCGGAGCTCTCCGTTCGTGCGGTCCTTCCCGTCCGTGACGAGGAATGACACTTTTTCCTGCCGGTTGCCGCCGCTTTTTACGGCTCCCGCCCGCTGCAGGTTCTGGTCTATGCGGGCGGCCAGTTCTTCGTCCAGTCCCCAGATCCGGTGTGCGAGGGGACGGTAGTTTTTGTCGCGGATGTCTTCTGCCCGCTTTTCTTCATCGCTTTCGGTGAAGGGCAGGTCGCCCGTCAGCAGGCGGTAGGCGATGACGGCCTGGGTAAAACTGTTCGCCGCATCGCCCGTCAGCAGGTTGTTCACGTAGAATGACTGCGCTTCATTGCAGCTTTCCGCCGGGGCACAGCGGGCTGCCGTCTCGAACAGGCCTTCGGGCAGGAAGAGGATGCGCTCAAAGTCGGCGGAAATGAAGATGCCTCCTGCTCCGACGCGGGGGAGGCTGCGCCCCTGCTCCAGGGCATGTTCCATCGCTGAGCAGACCCGTGTTCCCGCAAGAAACTCTTTTGCCTTGTCGTCTTTCCCGAAGAAATCGCTCAGGGGCAGGCCGCTGAACAGGGAGCCTTCCAGCAGGACGCTTCCTTCCGGCAGGCTGGTGCCGGTGAACGACCACCTGGTAAAGGTCCAGCGTTCCCCGTCTGCATCTTCCGTCCGTTCCGCCTTTATGCCCCGTTCTTCCAGGTGGTCCGTAACCCGTGCCTTGGAAAATGCGGCCTGGGACATCCCGGTATCCAGATAGATGTTTCCGTCTTTTGAAAATACGAGCTGCTTGTTCATGCTGTTACCTGCCTTTTACTATACCGCATCGGCAGAATCGTGTCAGCAGGGAACCGGGTTTCATCTGTATGAAACCATGTGTTTCATCTGTATGGAACGAAGCGTTCTGCCGTATGAAACGAAGGGGGCCACCCCGTGAAACTCATTGTTTTATCTGCTCCGATATGCTATGATTGCCCTGCCGATGGTAAAGAGAACCGGTTACGCCGACCTGCCCCTCCACACGGGGACGGTCCCCCGCTGGCTTGCAGACCGCATGATGCAGCTGGGTACGCAGATTGTAGAAGCCCTCCTCATCAGCTACGGAAAAAAAGAGGTCCTCCGCCGTCTGAGCGATCCCCTCTGGTTCCAGAGCCTCGGTGCCGTGCTCGGCATGGACTGGCATTCGAGCGGCATTACGACGAGCGTCATGTATGCGCTCAAGCGGGGCATCAATCCGCGGGCACGGGAGTGGGGCCTGTGTATCTGCGGCGGACGGGGGAAGTATTCGCGGAAGACCCCGGAGGAACTGCGCTATCTGGGCGATGCGGCGGGGATGGATGCCGATGCCCTGGTCAGGGCGAGCAGGCTCTGCGCCAAGGTCGACAATACGGCGGTACAGGACGGCTTTCAGCTTTACCAGCACAACTTCATCCTGTCGGACGAGGGGGACTGGGCGGTTGTCCAGCAGGGGATGAATGCCCGGAGCAAGACCGCCCGCCGCTACCACTGGTGCTCGGAAAGCCTGAAGTCGTTCGTGGAAGAGCCGCATACGGGTGTTACGGGCGAGAACCGGGGCCTCCTGCTCAATCTGACCGACCGGGCTGCCGCGCAGACCCGGCGCTCCATCCTGTCCCTGTCTGCCGAACAGCCGGACCGGATTATGAAGGAAGTCTCGCTCGCGGTCAAGTCCGCCGCTGCTCAGCTTTCCCTGTTTCCCGAACTGGCCGCCACGGGCGTTGCCCCGGACCTTGTCCCGGGCGTTGCCACGGTCTCGGGGTCAGCTGCGGTCCCGGACGTTATCCCAGACGCAGTCACGGGCCGGGGGGCATCGTATGACACAGCCTATTATATAGAAGAAAACTCGCGGAACCTGACCATGCCTGCCCGCCATGAGCTCAAGGCGGAAGACGTGGACCTCAGGCGGCTCGGGGCCGTCCTTGCCGCCTCCTACGAGGCCCAGAGCAGGGATTTCGAAAGCCTCCTGCTCACGCCGGGACTGGGACCGCGGACCCTGCAGTCGCTCGCCCTCGTGAGCGAGGTGATTTACGGAACGCCGTCGCGCTTCCGCGACCCTGCCCGCTTCAGTTTTGCCCACGGCGGCAAGGACGGACACCCCTTTCCCGTGCCGACACGGATATACGATGAGTCCATCCGCATCCTCGGTGATGCGGTGGAACGCTCCCGGTTGGGCTATCAGGACAAGAGCGACTGCCTGCGCCGGCTCCATGCCACTGCGCTGGAAATAGAGGCGAACTGCTCCCCCGAGGCAGACTTTGACAGGACGATTGCGCGGGAAAAAGCTCATTCCCGTGAGTGGGGCGGCAGGACGGTCGGCGGCTGCGGGGGGTGTTAAAGTGCTTACCCCGCCGGAACATTTATCCGATACAATAAAAGGGGATATGTATGGCAGAATGTAAAGTTATCATAACACAGGACGAACTTGACCGCATGCTGACGGTCGTCAGCAATGTTCATAAGGACAATGATGAAAACGAGCGGGGGGCGACGCCTGCGGATTTGCCCCTCTCGCAGGCCGACCTGGATTCACTCTATAAAAAGGGCATCGCTGCCGAAAAAGCAGCTGGACAGGCTGCCGGGAAGAAGACCGCTGCAAAAGATGACTTCATCCAGCTGGACAAGCCGCAGCCGGGCAAGGACGATGCTGCCCGGATCCGGGCACAGAAGATAGCGGAACGCAAGGCCCATTCCGCACAGATTCTTGCACAGGTGAAGGCCGACACGCCCCGCCGCATCCTCGTTTCCTACGGCGGCTGCCTGAAAAAGGATTCCGACATCGAAAAACTGGGCAGGGGCGATGTAATCCGCCTGGACCGCAGGATTTCCGAAAACGTGAAAGTCTATGTTGACGGCAGGTTCTTTGCCGAAGGCGAGATGGGGCAGAATGCCGGTACGGCAACTGTCAGGCTGACAAAGCTTGTTGCAGAGGAGGGGCAATGAGCTTTTTCCGGGGCAGGCTTCCTGCTGCCCTTCTGTGCATCTGCATCTTTGTAATCCCCGTACAGCTCCATGCCGGAACGGGCATCGGGGTCGAAGGCGGTGTTGCCGTTCCGCTTGTACACGGAAACGGAACTCCGTATATGCTCGGTGCAACATTCAAGACCGACAAATTTCCATTCATTGTGAGCGGACGCCTGCAGCTGAACGGTTCTCAGCTGACGGCAGGCGGCATGAACGTCGATATGTGGCTGGACGACATTCAGATCGGCTATTCCGTGTTCAATTTCTATTACGGCCCCGGCATTACCGTCCTCTACCATACCGAAGTCAATACGGATGACTTTGAGCAGTCCAAGGGCATCTTTGTTGCTCCCCGCGTGTTCGCGGGCATGAGTTCCATGCTTACCAGTTTTGCGGAACTGTACATGCAGGCCGCAGTCGAACCGGGTGTCGTGTTCGACGAGGCGGACGGCTTCATCTTCCGGATGAACCTGCCCCTGACCGCCGGCCTCCGCTTCTGGTTCTAGTCCCCGCCGCAATCCTGCTCCCGGCCGCAGGGGGCAAAATCACACCGCCCCTCGGGCCGAAACTGAAGGTCCCCACCCGTTTTACTGTTGATACAATACCTGTATCAACAGTGATACAACACCTGTATCAACAGTAATACAACACCTGTATCACTGCCCCATCTGTTTTCATGTCCCCGAAGATAAAAAAATTCCGGCAAAAACACCGTTTTACCTTGACAATCCTGTTATATCTGTCGTAGTGGGGGGGGGTACACCTTTGCTACTTCTCCTCATAGTTCACGAAAAAAAGAGGAGTGTATCCATGAAAAAGATCTGTAAACTGGCGGCATGTTTCATAGCCGCCTGCGTTATTTTTACTGCCTGTGACAGTTCCGGCGATGCTGACAGCGATGTTACCCCGGTTGTTACCTACGGGGATGATTCTTCAGATTCCGGCTCGACAAAGACGCTGATTGATTCGACCTTTGACTTGAGCGCAGGCTATTACAAGGCCGTTGAATTCTCGACAAATAAGTCTGCAACGCTTTCCGAGAGCGTCACCGTCAACAGTTCCGGCGGAACCAGGGGAGTACGGGTATTCCTGCTGGACTCGAACAACTATGCATTGTTCCAGAACCAGTATTCGAGCCTTGAGAATGCGGCGGCAGGATTTTCGTATTATTCAAGCTTTTCAGCCTCGACGAGGACGACGAGCTACTCGACATCCGGTACCATCAGCTCCGGGACCTATTATCTGGTCATCTATAACCCGAACCTGATGTACTCTCAGAACGTCACGGTAAGGGCGACCCTGACACGCTGACGGCCTTTCGCCGGGCCAGCCTTTCGCTGGTCCCGGCTCTGGCAATGCACCGTGTTCGTCCCTTTCCAGATCCCTTATGCTTTTGAGGTCTCCAGTGCCCGGAGGTCCTCGACTGACAGCCCGGTGTACCTGACAACCTTTTCTAGCGGTAGTCCGTCTGCCAGCATGTTGCGGGCAGACGACAGGGCCTGTTTGCGTCTGCCGTTCCGTTCTCCTTTCCGCTCTGCGTTGCGGAGTCCGCTTATCCTGTCACGCTCTGCCCCTTCAATCCGTCCCTGTTCTATCCAGCGCCAGCTGTCATCGCTCAAAGACCTCAGCATCGCATCTGCACTCATGATTCCTCCTTGCCGTTCGCTACGCGAACTCCCCGAGCTTGTGCTACGCACAAGCTCGCAAAACTGTCTGTATCCGTGAGTTTCTGCGTAGCAGAAACTCATTGGCTTCCCGAAAGGGAAGCCGGATTGTCCGCTTCCTGTATGAATTTACCCCATTTCACCGCGCTTGGCAAGCTTTCAATGTCGGTGTCCTCCTTGATTTCCGGCAGTTTGGGCAGCTCAAGGAATATCACGTTGATGATGCCTTCAAGCTGTGCCCCGTCCTTTACATCTGCAAGGACATAATGGTGCAGGGGATCGTTATTGCCCTCGTCGTACTTGAGGTTTAGTACGGAGATCTGATATGCCTTGGGCAAATTCTCCCAGTCGTCTCCAACGTCCGCCACTGAGCTGACCAGCCTTGAAGCGTAGTATTCCGACCGCCTGCCGTACGCAAGTCCCTTGTCATAGCCCTGCATCTCGACCTGTGCCTTTGTTCCGTCGGCGAACACGCAATTAATGTCATACAGTATTCCCCGCTGGCCTTCATACTGGCTGGCTTTTTGGTTTTCCTTGACGGTGACATCCGACACGTTCCCGCCGGTCATAGCGGAAAGAAAGGATTTCAGGGCGAGCCGGGAGTCCGGCGTGTCCTGGGTGAAAATCGCCTTGAAGTTCGGGTCAAGGCGCGGGTTCAGTCGTCTGAATGTTTTGTTTTCCTTCATAGCGTATTCCTCCTGCAATTTTAGCTCCGGGCATGGCGGGACGGGGGAGTCACACATGCGCATGCGCGAACGGTATGGCTCCGGCTCGCGTACGGGCCGCATTCACTGGTGCGGACTGCATATCCGTCGGTGCGAGCGTAACGACCTCGTGCGATGCACCGGGTACGCCTATTCGTGCGGACTGCATGCCCGCAGAGCTTCTACGGATATATCTGCGGCGGAATACCATTTTTGTCCGTTTTACAGGGAAAATATCAGGAAAAACAGGAAATCGGAATGACCGGCCCGAAAGGGGACGTCCAGCCCCTGCCCCTTCTGCCCCGGCGGGCAGTGATTGCAGGAGCGGGGGCAATTCGCTATAGTGGTGCTATGTCTTCGCTGCGAAAACTTTTGAGCGGGCTTGAAGGGAAATACAGGCTCTATTCCCTGCTGACGCCCGTAACCATGATAGGCGAGGTAATCATGGAAGTGATTATCCCCCTCATGATGTCCAGACTCATAGACATCGGCATTGCAGACAAAAATCTGGCCTATGTCCTCAAGACCGGCCTGCTGATGGTCGCAATGGCCTGCGTTTCCCTTACCTTCGGCGCCCTCGGTGCCCGTTTCGGGGCCGTTGCCTCTCTGGGCTTTGCCCGCAACCTCAGGCGGAATCTTTTCCGCAAGGTGCAGGACTTTTCCTTCGGGAACGTGGATCACTTTTCAACGTCTTCCCTCGTGACCCGGCTTACGACAGACGTTACGAACGTGCAGAATACCTACCAGATGCTCATCCGCATCTGCTTCCGCGCCCCCATCATGCTGCTTTCCGGCACGCTGATGGCCTGTTCCATCAACCTGCGCCTTTCGACCGTCTTTTTTGTCGCCGTTCCCGTCCTTGCCCTCGTGCTCGGCATCATCATCAGGATCTGCTACCCGCGCTTCCGCAGGATGCTTGCCCAGTACGACGACCTGAACGGCAAGGTGCAGGAGAACCTGATAGCCATCCGCGTCGTCAAGAGCTTTGTCCGTACTCCCTACGAGTCTGCGAAGTTCAACGGGTCTGCGGCCCTGCTCAGGAACCTGCAGGTGCAGGCCGAAAAAGTCGTCATCCTGAACGGTCCCGTGATGCAGCTGGTCGTCTACGCCTGCATCGTCGCCGCCCTCTTCTTCGGCGGCCGCATGATCGTCTTCGGCGACATGCTCACCGGCCAGCTGATAAGCTTCATCAGCTATATCACCCAGATTCTGATGTCGCTGATGATGCTTTCGATGATTTTCGTCATGCTCGTCCTTTCGCGGGCGAGCATCAACAGGATCGTGGAGGTGCTGGACGAGGAGCCTGAGATACGGAACCCCGAACCCCGTGCGGTGGAACACCCGGACGGCAGTTCCGGCGAGGCGGTCTTTGACCGCGTTCCCAACGGTTCCATCGACTTTAAGAACGTGGTCTTCTCCTATTTGCACGATGCGGACAAGGCTGTCCTGAACGACATAAACCTGCATATCGACTCCGGTGCGGTTGTGGGAATCATCGGCGGAACCGGTTCTTCCAAGACAACGCTCGTGTCGCTCATTCCCCGCCTGTATGACGTCATGGCGGGAAGCATTTCGGTGGGCGGCATAGACGTGCGCAAGTATGACCTCAAGGCCCTGCGCGACAGCGTTTCCATGGTGCTCCAGAAAAATGTCCTGTTCTCCGGGACGATACGGGAAAACCTGCTGTGGGGGAACCCGAAGGCAGGCGATGAGGAAATAAAGGCGGCTTGCATTGCGGCGGATGCCGACGAGTTTGTCTGTGCCCTTCCCAAGGGCTATGATACCGACCTGGGCCAGGGCGGCGTGAACCTGTCGGGCGGCCAGAAACAGCGGCTCTGCATTGCCCGCGCCCTGCTCAAGAAGCCGAAGGTGCTGATTCTGGACGACAGCACGAGTGCGGTTGACACGGCGACGGATGCGCGGATCCGGAAAGCCCTGCGGAACACCCTGCCCGAGACGACCAAGCTCATCATTGCCCAGCGCATTGCTTCGGTACAGGATGCGGATGTCATCTACGTGCTGGACGGCGGCAGGATACACGGCTGCGGCACCCATGCAGAGCTGCTTGAGAACAATGCGATTTACCGGGAAGTCTATGATTCCCAGCAGTCGCAGAACTAGGGGAGGGGACGCAAATGCCTCGAATACAGATGCGCGGTACGGCAAAGCCGAAGCATGCCGCGAAAACGATACATCGGATCTTGACCTATCTTGCCTGCTACCGGCTCCAGCTTTTGTGCGTGCTGCTGGCGGTCATCGTCAGTTCTGCGGCGACCGTCGCCTG
Source organism: uncultured Treponema sp. (assembly GCA_946410085.1). GTDB lineage: Bacteria > Spirochaetota > Spirochaetia > Treponematales > Treponemataceae > Treponema_D. The sequence goes on from CAMJZA010000037.1 coordinate 29,374, forward strand.
CGACTCGCTGCTCAAGCCGGCAATCAACAACTATATCGTCCCCCTCTATGAGCGGGCGAGCGCGGGTGAGGTCATCGGCTTTGCCGACTTTTTCCCCTTCCTGCGCCTCATCGGCATCATGGCGGTCATCTTTGTCTGCGGTGCGCTTGCAGGCTGGATAAACGCCCGGCTCATGCTGTATGTTTCGACCCGGACCCTCTACCGGATCCGGACGGACCTCTTTGACGAACTTGAGCGGCTCCCCATGCGCTACTACGATGCGCACACGCACGGCGAGCTGATGTCGCTCTTTACGAACGACACCGACACCCTCCGCGACATGATGAGCCAGAGCCTGCCCCAGCTTTTTTCCAGCCTCATCAGCGTGACTGCCGTCTTCATCATGATGCTCATCACCAGTCCCCTGCTGACCCTCCTCGTTGTGCTGACGGTCGTTCTGATGCTCTTTTTTGCCGCCACGGTCGGCAAGCGGAGTGCGCAGGCCTTCCGTGACCAGCAGGCCGCCCTGGGCAGGGTAAACGGCTACGTGGAAGAGCTTATTGAAGGCCAGCGGGTCGTCAAGGTCTTTAATCACGAAAAGCAGGTCATCAGGGAGTTCGACCGCAGGAACGATGCCCTCTGCGAGGCGGGAACGCGGGCAAACACCTATGCGAACATCATGATGCCGGTCATGGCGAACATAGGGCATATCCAGTATGTCCTCGTTGCCATCGCGGGTGCGGCGATGATTATCCGCAGCATGCTCGACCTGGGGTCCATCGCGGCCTTCCTCCAGTATACGCGGGCCTTTACCCGGCCCATTTCCATGATGAGCCAGCAGTTCAACGGCATCCTGAATGCCCTCGCCGGTGCGGAGCGGATTTTCGCCTGCATTGACGAGGAGAACGAGCCGGACGAAGGCAGGGTAACCCTGGTGAATGCCGTCGAAACCCTGCCGTCTGCCTCCCGTGACGGGCAGGCCCACCTCGTGCAGTCGTTTGCACAGACCGGTTCATGGGCCTGGCGGGTCCCGGTGGACGGGGCTGCCGTTTCGCCGGCTGCGGGGGCTTCCGGTTCGGCAGCGGGGGAGGCCTTCTCCCTCGTCCGCCTTCGCGGCGACGTGGTCTTTCAGGACGTGTCCTTCAGCTATGTTCCCGAAAAGGAAGTCCTGCACCACATCAACCTCCATGCCCGGCCCGGCGAAAAGATTGCCCTGGTCGGTTCAACCGGCTCGGGCAAGACGACGGTGACCAACCTGCTGACCCGCTTCTATGACATTGAGGACGGGAAGGGGACAATCACCTATGACGGCATTCCGCTCAAGGATATCCGCAAGGACGACCTGCGCCGCTCGCTCGGCATGGTCCTGCAGGATACCCACCTGTTCACGGGCAGCATCCGCGACAACATCCGCTACGGCAATCTGGAGGCAAGCGAGTCCCAGATCATCTCCGCCGCGAAGCTTGCCAACGCAGATTACTTTATCCGCCATCTGGAACACGGCTACGATACGGTGATTTCCGGCGACGGGGGCAACCTGAGCCAGGGGCAGCGGCAGCTGCTTGCCATCGCCCGGGCTGCGGTCGCCGATCCGCCCGTCCTCATCCTGGACGAGGCAACCAGTTCCATCGATACCCGTACGGAAGCCCTGATAGAGAAGGGCATGGACTCCCTCATGGAAGGGCGGACGGTCTTTGTCATTGCCCACCGCCTTTCGACGGTCCGCAATGCAGACGAGATAATCGTGCTGGAAAAGGGTTCCATCATAGAGCGGGGCAGCCACAATGCGCTGATGGCGAAGCAGGGCCGTTACTACGACCTCTATACCGGGGCCTTTGAGCTGACCTGACGGACCGCGGCTGCCGATATTCAGGAGAGCAGGGCGGCCCGCAGCTTCATGGACTTTTGCGGCCGCCTCCGCTATACTGGAAATAAATACCGGAAGGAGGCCCTTGTATGGCAGGAAACAACGTGAACGACAGGCAGGCGGAACAGCTGGAGCAGCTGGCAAAGCACTTTAACATCCTCTATGTGCTGATCCTCGCCTTTGCATTCGTCATTGCGGAACGGATGTTCTTTCCTTCCCGCACGGCGATGAACGATGCGGGGGCTTTTGTCGCGGGTGCGCTTGCGGGCTTCGCCGTGTCGGCGGTTGTCATGAAGAAGGGGAAGAAGGAAAAGCTGACCGCACTCGTCCTCTGCATGCTTGCTGCCGTCATGCTCTGCGGGGCGGGCCGATACTGGATTTCCGACGCACATCAGGCGAAGACCGAATGGCCCGTACACGTGATGGGGAGCGCCCAGTTCTCCTATCCGGGAAGCTTCAAGACCCACGACATGAAGGGAACCACGCTTGCGAACGGAACCGTCGAAGTCTATTCGAACGAAAACTACAAGCGGCTCGTCAGCTACTATGTCTACGATTTCGGCATCGGGGACGTTGACGGCGATGCCCTCCTGTCAAACAATATCTCCAGCCTGCTGAACAGCATGCATGCCAAGGAGCCGTCCGTCTCAAAGACCGACAAGGACGGCAGGCTGACGCGGATTCAGTTTGAATACACGGTGCGGGGGCAGAAGCTGACGGGCTGTGCCGGCGTGTACGTGGACGGCAACCATGCCGAACTGGTGTCTTTTTACCCCATGAATAAGCCGGTTTCCGACGCGTTCCTCGCGCGGGTCTACGACGGCATTCAGCCGACCGCGAAATAAGGCCGGCATCCTGCCGGGACAGCCGGTTGCAATGACCGGCGGCTCCCTGTCCGGTCGGCGTGCAGGTGCATTGGCGGACCGGTGAACCGGTTGAACAGCCGGTTGCAGCCCGGCTGTTTTATGTACTGTTTATTTCCCGAAAATGTCGAAGTAGCCTGCAATGAAGACGACAAGGATGATCAGCGGTGCAATGTAGCGCAGGTAGAAGCGGACCAGCCTGTTCCGGGGGAACTTGAAGCCCTCACCGGCGTCAGCTTCCGCAATGAACTTGTCCCAGCCCCAGCCCGTTTTCCAGGTACAGAAGAGGAGGAAAATGAGGGAGCCGAGCGGCAGCAGGTTCTGGCTGACGATGAAGTCTTCCAGCGCATCGATGGAACCGATGTGTTTGCCGAAGTGGACTGATGACCAGACGTTCATGCCGAGGGCGGCAGGCGTTGCCAGCAGCAGGATTGCCGCAAAGTTTATCAGGACAGACTTGCGGCGGGTCCAGCCGAAGCGGTCCATGGGGAAGGCGACGATGTTCTCGAACACCGCTATGACCGTGGAAAGCGCGGCAAATGACATGAACAGGAAGAAGAATGCACCCACGATGCGCCCTGCGACCGGTCCCATTGCATTGAATACGTTGGGGAGGGACACGAAGGCAAGGCCCGCACCGGAAGAGGCTTCCACCCCGAAGGCAGCGCATGAGGGGAAGATGATGAGGCCCGCGCAGATTGCGACAAAGGTATCCAGGCCGATGACGCGCAGGGCTTCGCCGGTCAGGGAATGTTTCTTGTCGATGTAGGAGCCGAAGATTTCCATGGAACCGATGCCCAGACTGAGCGTAAAGAAGGCCTGGCCCATTGCGGCGTAGACCGTATCCCACAGGCCGTGCTCTCCGCCCACCAGCGCCTTGAAGTTCGGCTTAAGGTAGAATGCGTAGCCGGCAGCGCTGCCCGGCAGGAAGATGACGTAGACTGCAAGCCCCACCATGATGATGAAGAGGGCAGACATCATGAACTTGGTAACCCGCTCGACACCCTTCTGGAGTCCCAGGAAGCAGGAACCGAAGCCCAGAATAATGACGACCGTCATCCAGAAGAGCAGCGTCGAGGGCGTTCCCACCGTTGCACCGAATGCGGCACCGATCTGATCCGGGTTCATGCCGACGAATTTACCCGCGATCATCTCAAAGAAATACTTGAGGAACCAGCCGGAAACGACCGTGTAGAACATCATGAGGAGGTAGTTTCCCGCAACGGCAAATCCGTTGTACCAGTGCCACTTGCTTCCCGCAGGTTCCAGCGTTTCGAACGCCGCCGCCATGCTCTTGCGCGAGGCCCGTCCGACGGCGAACTCGCATATCATGACCGGAAGTCCCAGCACGATAAGGAAGAAGAGGTAAATCAGCACGAAGGCTGCTCCGCCGTACTTTCCCGTGATAAAGGGAAAACGCCATACGTTTCCCAGACCGATTGCACATCCGGCTGACAGGAGGAGGAATCCCAGCCTGCTTCCAAGATTTTCGCGATTCTGATCGCCCATACTATACTCCCGCGAACGCAATCTGCGCTCATTTTTTGGATGTTTCATTGTAGCACAAACGGCTCATAATTTGCAATACTGCAAGCAGAAACAGCGGGAGCGGCCGCTACAGGCTCCTGCAGGCGGCCGGGCCTGAAATGCCTTCTCGTACCCGGAGGGGCCGCAGTCCGGTAGTCGTCCCTGATAGGCCTCCAAAAATCATCTGAAAATTTCCTGTCAATTTTGCCGCCCCTGTGCTATAATGAAAAAATGGCAGATTTAAAGAACTACAGACCCATGTTCATTCTTGATCCCTACAAGGGAACCGACTTTACGGGGGAGTGGCCGACCATCCCCGAGATGTTCAATATCAGCGTCAAGCGCTGTCCCGACCGCCCCTGTTTCATCGATTTTGCGGAGGACGGCAGCAGGCGCAGCCTGACATATACGGAAGTCCGCCGGAATGTGCTGGCGCTGGCCTCCTTCCTCGTGGAGCAGGGGCTTGCCAAGGGGGACCGGGTTGCCGTCACGGGACGGAACTCTCCGGAATGGGGAACGGTGTTCCTTGCGACCCTCTTTGCGGGGGGCATCATCTGCCCCATAGACTGGGCGCTTACGACCGACCTGCAGGAGAACCTGCTTGCCACGGCTGCCCCCAAGTTCTTCTTTGTAGACGAGGACAAGTACGGATACTATGCCTCCAAATCCAATGCGTTCCGCGTCTTTTCGCTCAGCCCGAAACAGCAGGACAGCTACATCTTTAATCTCAAGGCAGGCAGGGAGCAGACGCTTCCGGCAGCCGCTCTCGAAGACACGGCGGCAATCCTCTTTACCTCCGGCACGACGAGCAGGCCCAAGGGGGTCATGCTGAGCCACAGGAATCTCGTGTCCGACTGCTATACGGCGCAGGACAACATGAAGCTCTACCAGACCGACGTGTTCTACAACCTCCTGCCGATCCACCACGCCTATACGATGCAGGCCGCCTTCATTGAGCCCCTTTCCGTCGGGGCGGCAGTCGTGTTCGGCAAGAGCCTTTCGGTCACCAAAATCATGGCCGACCTGAAGAACGGCGGTGTAACGATGCTTTTGGGCGTTCCCATGCTATTCAACAAGTTCGCGGCGGGAATACAGAAGGGGCTCAAGTCAAATGGTCCGGTCGTGCACGGGATAATCCGCCTCCTGATGGGCATTTCCTACCTCATAAAGAAGCTGACCGGCCTGAACCCCGGCAAGAAGCTGTTCGCCGCCGTGCTCAAGCAGGCAAGCCTCTACACCGTCCGCATTGCGATTTCCGGCGGCGGCCCCCTGGACAAGAAGGTGTTCAAGTTCTTCAACGAGATGGGCATAGACTTCGTGCAGGGCTACGGACTTACCGAAACTTCGCCGATCGTTGCGCTGAACCCGGTGGAGCACTTCAAGATAGAGAGCGTCGGAAGCTACTTTGCCAGGCACATGGAGATGAAGATAGACAGCCCCGGCGAGGACGGCGTGGGCGAAATCTGCGTGCGCGGGCCGATGGTCATGCAGGGCTACTACCAGATGCCCGAGGAAACCGCAAAGGTCATAGACAGTGACGGCTGGTTCCACACGGGCGACCTGGGCTGGCTGGACGGCGAGGGCTACCTGATGCTGTCGGGCCGCGCCAAGAACATGATCGTTACCTCCGGCGGCAAGAACGTTTATCCCGAAGAAATCGAGGACCAGTTCCAGATGGAAGACTGCATCCAGCAGATAACCGTACAGGGCTACCATGCAGACCAAGCCGGTGTCGTCGAGGAGATTGAGGCGCTGGTCTATCCGTCGGACAGCCTTTACGAGCAGCTGGCGCTCGTGCGCATGAGCGATGTGCAGCCCGAGGCCGTCCGCAGTGCAATTCAGGACAGCATCGAGAAAATCAACCGGCGCCTCCTCCCCTACCAGCGGATTACGAAGGTTACCCTGCTTGACAAGCCGCTCGAGATGACGACGACCCTCAAGGTCAAGCGCAACTACAACCGGCAGTAGGGGGCGGGCTTTGCACGCCCGTTTTGGACGCCCGTAACAGCCGGTTCTGTGTACGCCGAACAGCCGGGGCATAATGGATCAGCGGTAGGGGCAAAAAAAGACCCGGCTGAAAAGCCGGGTTTCGGAGTGGAGATGACCGGACTTGAACCGGTTACCTCTTGCATGCCATGCAAGCGCTCTAGCCAG
>CAMJZA010000038.1 GCA_946410085.1 uncultured Treponema sp.
GTAGCGTAAGCCTGCGGACGGTCGGCAGCTTGCATTGTAAATGCCGGCCGTCCTGTTTTTAATCACAAGATTCGGAACTATTTCCTGATGCATACACAATTACAACTTAATGATCTGCTTACACTCTTTTGCGGTAATTGATTTGACAGAAACTAGCACAACGGATTTTTTCCAATCACCTTCCCACTTTGATGCTTCAACGACATCTTTACCGCGGAGAAGCAGAAGGGGCATCCCGCGCTCGACATTTTCCGCTACCTGCTGTGCCTCGTGTTCTGCGACAAGAGCATGTATATGCAGGCCCACACCGGCCGCCTCAACGAGAAGTTCGGCAAGAACACCGTCTACCGCTTCCTGAACTCAGCGAAGACGAACTGGGAACGGCTTATCTGTACCATCTCCGAAAGGATCATCAACGGAACACTCCGCTGCCTCACGGAACCGGACAGGAAGGATGCATTCATCATAGACGACACGCTGTTCTCCCGTACCGGGGGAAAGAAGACGCAGCTGTGCTCCAGGGTGTTCGACCATGTGGAAATGAAAATGAAGGCCGGATTCCGGCTCCTGACGCTCGGCTGGACGGACGGGGATACCTTCGTCCCTGTGCTCGGCCGGCTCCTGGGCTCCTCCTCCGGGAAAAACATCATCGGCCCCCGGGACAAAACTGACGCCCGCTCACTTGCGGGAAAGCGCAGGGCCCAGGCACTGAGGAAGGCTCCCGATGTCGCGGTCGAGATGCTCAGGGCAGCCTTGAAGGCCGGGCATAGGGCAAAATACGTGCTGTTCGACACATGGTTCTCAACCCCCAGGGGAATCCTCAGGATCACGAGGGAATGCAGGCTGCATGTCATAGCGATGATAAAAAAGGCCCCCAAGGTGTTCTCTGAGTTCGAAGGGGAAAAAAAGAACCTCAGGCAGATTTACGGTGCGTGCAGGAAACGCTGCGGGCGGACCAGGTTCCTGCTGTCAGTCACCGTGAGCATACTTGAGGACGGAAAGGCCGTCATCCCTGCGAGGATCGTATGCGTGAGGAACCGCAACAACAGGAAGGACAGGATTGCGTTCATCTGTACTGACATGTTGCTCTCGGAGGAAGAGATTGTCACGGTATACGGCAAGCGGTGGAAGATAGAGGTTTTCTTCAAGACCTGTAAGTCCATGCTCAACCTCGGCTCCGAGTGCCACAGCCTGTCGTATGACGCGCTCACAGCCCACGTGTCCCTCGTTTTCATACGGTATATGTTCCTTTCCCTCCAGAAGAGGCTCTGCGATGACGGGAGGAGTTTCGGGGAGCTTTTCTTCAGCGTGGTTGATGAGATTGCGGACATCAGCTTTGATAATGCAGTCAGGCTTATCATAGACCTGCTGCTGCAGTCCGTGAAGGAAGTTTTTTGCTTTACGGACTCCAAATTGGACATGCTCGCTGACGATTTCCACAGGAAACTCCCCCCGTGTTACCGGAGAGCCCTAAAATGTTCGGCATAAAATGTTTTGTGGCTGTTCCCCCTATATTTTACAAGGCTCCTCTGGAGTTTTTCATGTGGGACGTTTGAGTTGCAATTCAACTTTTGTATAAACCGAAAAATCTTATACAGTATTATCCCTCGGCATCATTCCAGACAATCTTATTCTCGGGCACTCCCATTTTTATCAAGTCAATTCTGATATTTTGTATTAACAAGGAATTCTTTACTGCAATCACCACGAAGTCATAATCAGCATTCAGCAAGGCCTCGACCGGCAATACGCCCGTTTCCTTTTTTCCTTTGTCAACCCAGAGAACCACATCGCAATACGGAATCCTGTCCAATTCGTCATGGTAGGCTTTTCCAACCTTGCCAGCTCCGTATAATACGACCCTTGCCCCTTGCGGGACGCAATGGAACGGAAACAGGTATTGTATATCCAATCTCTGTCCTCTATAGTTGTTCATATACCAATTAACTGAGTATGAAAAAAAGAAATCGAGTTGTTCTACATATATTTGTTCTTGCAGTCTGTTTCGCAAGTACATATACAATCGAGTTAACTTCTCAAAAAAATGTTCATCCTTGACGTATATAATATCAGAAAATCTTTTGTATTGTCTATGGTTATATCCTCCACCTGATGAAAAAACGTATGATTCACATCGCTGAAGGATTGGATAAACAATTGCCATATCTTCCCCATAATGGAGAGATAAGTCCTTGGCATGTCTATATTCGTTTGTTAGAAATTCCCGCTTAAAAAGCTTATTACATAATGAGGCATCTATACTAGGACCTTTTTTTTCACGATTCCAGACCATCGTTTTCCGAATCTTATCATTTAGTTCCTGCCCTCTATACACTCTGCCTGCATCTGGGTGTGATACCACAGTTATATACCCATAATTATAATTTCTCTTGATTTCGTATTCTATGACATCTACATCTTCTTTCATATAATGGAAAGCTTCCATATACGTACCGCTATCTATCCAATCATCGGCATCAACAAATGTAACATACTCTGTATTTGCATTCATGAGACCTGCATATCTTGCTAAAATTGGACCAGTATTTTTCTGATGAATAGCAATTATCCGATTGTCATCCCTTGCATATTCATCGCATATCTGTCCGCTAGAATCTGTAGAGCCGTCATCAACCAAAAAAAGTTGCCAGTCCACGAACGATTGCGCTAGAACACTCTCTATGCATTCCACTAAATACTTTTCACTGTTAAAAACAGGAATGATAATTCCCAATTTACTCATTCGGTATCTTCTTATGAATCTTTGAATTCATTTTTCCTTTTTATCTAAACATAAAAACGATGATATCTGCGACTTATGAATAAAAATTTTGCACACTTCTGAGAATTCCTCTGTGCAAATCTCAACCAAGCGATTATGAGAAAAACCACACCGTACATCCTTAGTTCCCACTACACAACCCCGTAATTTCTCTTTATCCTCAGATGCCTGTGAATCTCGAAGCCGTCGGCGTTCAGACCACTCGCGTCCGTGTATCGGCCCACGTAAATCTGGTCACCCTTGTCGTCAACGTCAGAGCACCAGACATAATCATTGTCCCAAAGTCTCTCGCCGCCGGTCACGAAATAATTGGCAAAGAAGGCGAAGGTCAGCTCCACGGCGGAATACAGTCTATATCTTGCAATGATTTCATCCGCAGGCATCGCACGGGACTCATCAAGCAAAGACTGTGACACGAGAAGCCATTTGCTTTCCAGAGGTTTATCTATGAACTCCTCATTTTGATACCAGTCTTGGTTATAGAATCGGGGAGTCCCTCCCAAAACCGCAATCTTCTCTCTTATCGACCGTATCGTTATATCGGTTCCATCCGCAAACTTCGAGGGGCAGAGGAGTAGCAGGTGTGTTTTACCCCTATTCAGGAGTGTTTCCCGGTCGAACGGAATCTCAGGAATTTCCGCAGGGATGGAAAGCGCAAAACCCCCGGTGATTTCTGCCAGACTCCCGGGACCAATGAAATTATTTCCTAATAATTCCTCAGCTTCCTGCTCTTCCATTCCAGATACTCCATTCCCTCTTCATAACTTGCAACGTTGTTTCTCTTCCGGTACGTCTCAATCTTCTCGAACTCGTTCTCAAGCAGGTCAACCCTCCTGCCCCATCCGGTCTCCCCGTACCAGTCCAAGTCCCTCACCGCCGCCATGTCGATAACCAGCTCCGGCAGCTCCTTTTTCTGGACACAGAGGAAGGTCAGGAACGCCCGGTAAGAATGGTAATGGGAGGCGACAAGGGCAATCCTTTCCCAGCCTTTAGTTTTTGCCAGCCCGATAATCTCCACGGCCTGCTCGTATGTGTTCCGTGATTTTCCCTCGAGAAGCAACGCCGCCTCCGGGACACCTTCGCTCAGAATCACTGGTCTTATCCTGTCAAACGTATAGGCCCCGGACTTCTCATCGTCAAAGCCCCCGGAAAAGCAGATGACCGGCGCGAGGCCGGACTTGTACAGGGAGACCGCTTTCTTATAGCGGGCGAGGCCGTCGCCCTCCAGCAGGATGATTGCGTCACATTCCGTAGGCTCATCGGTGCCGAGCAGGGCGATGAATTTCTCCCTGTCCGTCACCGGATGTCCTGCCAGTAAATAGGATCACCCTTGGGGATGGCACGGGCGGCAACCTTGCCAGCGACCGTTTTCTCGAACTTCGGCGGTATTCCGAGGGCGGGCCGCAGCACGTCTATGTCATCCGGCCTTATGACCGCACCTTCCGCTATGTCGTTCCTGGCGCAGAGCCCGCGCCTCTGCACGAAGACGGTCTCGGACTCCTCCTCCACGACCTGCTTGTAGGACGTTCCCAGGGACTTCTCCAGCTCACGGATGGATTTCACCATAAATTTGAATTCATCAGGCTCCATCGAGTGCGGGTGGTCGGGTCCCTTGTCCTTCTTGTTCAGCGTAAAGTGCTTCTCTATCACCCTCGCACCGAGCGCGACCGCGCCGAGGGCGACGACGGGACCGGGGGCGTGGTCTGAATATCCGGTGAGGATGCCGTACATTTTCTGGTAGGCCTCTATGACACGGATGTTCGCGCTCTCAATCTTGGAGGGGTAATTGGTGACGCACTGCATCAGTATGAGCTTGTTGTTTCCAGTCGCGAGGATTGTCCGCACTGCCTCGTCAATCTCGGAGATGGTCGCATCCCCGGTGGCGAGCATCATCGGCTTGCCTTTTTTTGCGATGTATTCCAGCATGGAAAGCCATGTTATGTCGCCGGAACCGAGCTTTATAAAAGGAACGTCCAAATCACAGCACAAATCGACGGCGTCCTTGTCATAAGGGGAAGTAGAAAAATCTATCCCTACTTTCTTGCAGTAGTCAGATATTTCCTTGTGCCATTCATGGGGGAACTCCACGTCCTTGAACACGTCGTACACCGAACGTCCCCAGCTTCCGTGAACACCGTGGAGCGTCATCTTCCTGAACCCGGCATCTGAAACGATTTTCTCCGCAGTGAATGTCTGGAACTTCGCACAGTCCGCCCCGCATTCCTTCGCAGCGTCCACGAGGCGCTTCGCCTTCTCAAGGCTTCCGTCGAAATTCGCCCCGATTTCCGCGATGATGTATGCCGGGTGACTCAGCCCGATGACCTTTTTCCCTATTCTGATTTCTTCTGGAAATGCGCTCATAAATTTTCTTCCTCGTTTATTGCTTTGATGCGAATATGAAATACCACGGCATAAGCATAGCCGCAGATATCTGAAGGCGCTTGCCGTCCTCTGTTTTTATTGTATATGTTCCAGTTCCCAGAGATTTTGGTTTTGGTAAATCTATGTCAATTTCGAAGGGTTCTGCCACAAATATATTGTAGCCTCGTTCAGCCAAAAATTCCTTAATCAATGGGATGGAGTAAATGTTATAAAAAAATGAGTCATTCTCATCATTACTTGTTCCCTCATACAACGTATAATCAGTTACTCGTATTTGATAACTAACTTTTCCCTCATAAAAAAGGGAACTCAAAGCTATCCATTTTGGATTCAGCTCGCAGATTTTTATGGCAGGAATTTTCCAGTCATCAAGCCATGAGAGCGTTCTCAATGATATTATGCCGTCATATTTCCCAATGAACGACTTATCCAAATTATACCAATCGCCCTCATAAAGTTTCACATATTTTTTTGTATTCTCATCTGCATAGAGATCAAATAAATCGAACAGCTTTTTTGCTACATCTATACCATCAATCTTCATGTCAGGATGAGATTTAAAAAATTGTATATCAGCCCCCCCCCCCCCGCATCCCAAATCAAGTATGTAATCTTTAGATATGTTGCGCTGCCTCGAGATAAATTTTTCAAAGGCGACAGGCATCCTGTTGGGATTTAAGAACTGTTGCTTGTTCCAATCAATACCATGTGCAGATTCTGCATGTTTGATTTCAATGTTTTTATCAGTCATAAAACTCCTTCTTTTTTTGCGAACACTATCACCCCAGCACGATTTTCAGCGGCTCACCCTCCATGAAGGAGGCTGGGTTCCCGGAGTCGATGGCCTTCTTGTAGACCTTCATCGCGTCCTCGAAGACGTTCAGCGTAAAGTCTATGTCCTCATCGGTGTGGCTGTAGCAGGGGAAGATGTGCCAGCCGAGCAGGACTCCGCGCTTCACGCACTCCTGCATGAAAATCGAATTGTAGAGCCAGTCATGCTTCCCCTCGTAGTCCGAGTAGCGTAGGTCAAGGCGGACGGGGTAGCCCGCGAGGTCTATCGGCACGCCGATCCTCTGAGCCATCTCCCGGAAACTGTCCTGCAGTTTCTTACCGACGGCCCAGAGCCGTTCCGTTACGGGCTTGCCCTTGAGCTCGTTCATCACGGCGATGCCCGCCGCGAGCGAGAGGCACTCGCCCCCGAAGGTCGTCGAGATGAACACCTTCCTGTCAACGGCATCCATTACCTCCTGTCTGCCCGCCACTATCGAGAGGGGCATTCCGTTCGCGGCCGCCTTGCCGAAGGTCGCCATGTCCGGAGTAACCCCGAAATACTTCTGCGCCCCGCCGATGCTGAATCGGAATCCGTCCACAACCTCGTCGAATATGAGCAGGGCCCCGTTCTTGTGGCAGATGTCCAGGAGCTTCTCAAGGAAACCGTCCTCCGGCGCGTCGACCTGCACGGGCTCCGTTATGACAGCGGCAATCTCGCCCTTGTGCCGTGCGAAAAGCTTCTCCACCGCGTCGAAGTCGTTGTAGTCGAACTTATGGACGTACTGCCTGATGTCGTCGAGGATGCCGCCCTGCCGGACGGACTCCGCCGCGGTCGTCCACTCGTGCCATCCGTGGTACTCGCCGCGGATGATATGCTTCCTGCCGGTGTACGCGCGGGCAATCCGGACGGCAGCCTCAGTCGCACTTGAGCCGGTCTTGAGGAAGCGCACTTTCTCCGCGCAGGGGATGTTCTCCACGCAGAGCCTCGCGTACTCGACCTCCTCCGGGGCGACGAGGGAGTATCCCATGCCACGCTCAAGCTGCCGGCGCACAGCGTCATCGACGGGCCCGTAGCAGTAGCCGAGGAGGATCGGCCCGAGCCCCATGTCGTAGTCGATGTACTCGTTCCCGTCCGCATCCCAGACGTGCGCGGCCTTCGCGTGGTCTATGTAGATGGGGGAGACACCCTTGATGTGCGTCTCCGGCCCCTTGCTGTAGAGCTGCACGCCGGAGAGAATCGTCTCCTGAGCCTGTGCCCACAGCTCGTTTGATTTTTGTAATGAGCGGTCCAGTATTTTCATGCTCACTTCTCTAAATGCAAAATTCTGTATTTCATCTCCGCCATCTTCCAGTCCTCCGGCGTGTCTATGTCCTGGCACTCCGCTTCATCAATTATATAGGCCAGTGTTTTCGTGGGTGTTATCGTCCGTTCGGAAAGCATCACGTCTGTTTTCAGGAAATAAAACATCCCGGCATCATAATATTTGGGGACTAAGTCCTGAGATCTTATAAGCTGGGCTTCCTTGTCATCTGGAACCAGAAGCCCGTTTTCAATCCGCATTGCCCATTCGACAGGGGATGGATACCTGCACACTGGCTGCAAGGCATCTGCCCCGGAGCCTTGCATACGGGAATATGCATCAGACAGGGACTTGCATGTAAGAAACGGAACGCAGGGGTAGATGCAGCAGAGCTCGTCGAACGTCCTGCCGAGCTTCCTGTATTCTCCAAGCACCTCTTCCAGCACGTCATAGGTTATGGCATAGTCGTTGCTCGTCCTCTCGCTCCGCATGAAGGGGACGGATGCGCCATATCTCCTCGCAGTCTCCGCAATCTCCTCGTCATCGGTGGAGACCATAATCTCGTCAAAGATTCCTGTTCCCTTTGCCGCCTCAACCGCATAGGCGAGCATGGGCCTGCTCATGAACTCCTTTATGTTCTTCTTCGGAATCCGCTTGCTCCCTCCCCGGGCCGTTATTATCGCAATTATACTCATTTTTCATGTTTTCTATATTAGCTTATTTTTTGATTCTTTAACCCAGCCAACATATCTGACGACCGTAATAAAAAAGAAATAAGGAAAAAGTCTCAACTTAACGATGAAAGATGCAATATGCTTCATTGGGATAATTAGCTCGTCTTTTACTGGATGACAAACAGAAACCCATTTTCTCGTTAAATTCCAACCTGAAGAATACTTCCTCCAAAATTGTGCATCGCTTTTACCATAGATTAAGAATCTCTTCACGGTATCAGCGAAGCTCGTCTTTCCGACTTCGAAGCATATCTCATTTGTATAACCATACTTTTTATTAGTAATAGCTTTTATTCGTTCCTCTATGTCGCTGTCATCAGAATCCGTACAATTCTTGTCATATCCAGCAGACCTTAACAAATCAGTTGGAAAAATATAGGGGGTCCCTATGACAGAACGCTCTCCTTCGGTGAAACGTGCTATCCAACGCCAGTTTGCACCGTATGCCCAGTAGTTGCTATCTGAATCTTTGATGCGAGTTTGAAATGCAGCTCCAACCCAATCATGTTCTATCATGTACTTCTTTAATCTGATAATACCTCCTGATGGAATTATATTATCATCTCCGACAAACAAAGTATATTTACATTTCACTTCGTTTAGGGCTATCTGCCGAGCCAATGCGAGACCTTGCCCCGGATCCGATAGAACTTTAACAGGCATTGCATTTAGAATTTCTCTAGTGCCGTCAGTGGAATTCCCGTCAACGACTATTAACTCGCCAGGATTTTCTTTGATTATACTTTGTAATACTTCTTGGATATTGTCTTTGTTATTTCTAGTACAAACTACAACCGAAATATCAGAAATATCACATTCCATCTTGTATCACCTCGTTCTTACCTGTACGATTTTCTAATCGTAATATCTCGTAATATCATAAAAAAATCACTGCTGTCCAATTAACTTACCATCTCATCAAACAGCCATAAGAAACTGTTGCCGGGCGGGACTGGAGGCGGAACCTTTTCATAATCACCCGAGAACCATTTGCCCAGGTTCCTGTGCTTGAAGAGCACGACGGAAATCTCGGAGCAGAAACTTGAGAATGTCCTTCTCGCATTCCCATTCATGGCCTTGAGGATGAGAAAAAGCAAGTGGACAATCAGAGCAATCCATATCTTGGGCTTGACCGCCGTCTCACTCTGCCCGTAGAACCGCTTCACCCAAAGGTTCTGTTTTATCATCTTGAAGAAAAGCTCCACGGTCCAGCGCTTCTTGTAAATGGCGGCAACCTCAAGCGGGTCGGCATCAAAAAGTTAAGTCCTTGTTTTTGTTGGTTTTGTGGTAGGAACAGCATAACAAGGATCTTAACTTTTATAAAGTACCTGTTCGGTTAATTGGACAGCAATGAAAAAAATATCTTTCGGTATGTTTTTTGATTCAGATATTCCCGACCTTGTGACTGTTATCCTCAATCCACTTCCGCAGCTGGGGAATCGTCATCCAGTCCGGGTTGTTGTCGCTCGTGTATGAGAAGCCCTCAGGCACCCGCTTCCCGCCCTTTATCATCTTCTCGATTGCTCCCCATTCGCATATCTGCGGCAGGATCTTGAAGTGCTCCGGGTACTCGTAGGTGTAGTACGCGTCCTCCTGGCTTATCATCGCCTCGTGCAGCTTCTCGCCGGGCCGGATGCCCACCTCCACCTGCTCCGCGTCAGGAGCGACAGCCCGCGCTATGTCGCAGATGTTCATGGAGGGAATCTTCTTGACGTATATCTCCCCGCCCTCCATGTCGTCGAAGGCGTGCCAGACCAGCTCCACCCCCTGCTCCAGCGAGATCATGAATCGGGTCATCCGCTTGTCGGTAATCGTGAGCTTGCCGGTCTTCGCCGTCTCCATGAAGAAGGGGATGACCGAACCCCGGCTGCCCATGACGTTCCCGTAGCGGACTACGGCGAACTTCGTCCTGCCGCCGGAGTAGGAGTTGCCCGCGACGAATATCTTGTCGGAGCACAGCTTAGTCGCGCCGTAGAGGTTCACGGGCTTGCAGGCCTTGTCGGTGGACAGGGCAACCAGCTTCTTCACGCCCTTGTCAAGGCATGCGTCTATGAGGTTCATCGCACCGTGCACGTTCGTCTTGATGCACTCGAATGGGTTGTATTCCGCCGTCGGCACTATCTTCGTGGCTGCCGCATGGACCACGTAGTTCACGCCGTCAAGGGCACGCATAAGCCGCTCTTTATCGCGCACGTCACCGATAAAAAAGCGGACACGCTCGTCCCCCTGGAACTTCTTTGCCATGTTCCACTGTTTCATCTCGTCGCGCGAGTAGATGATGAGCTTCTTGGGATTATACTTGGCAAGGGTCATCGGCACGAAGGTGTTCCCGAACGACCCTGTCCCCCCAGTTATAAGGATAGTTGAGTTGGTCAGCATAAGATCCTTTTGCAATAATTAGGCATAGACTATTTTTCAATCAATACCTTATTCTTATAGAAAATATCTGGACGCCATGCATCTACCTGATTTAAAATATCCGGTATTGCTTTCATAATAACTTCATGATTTTGACTTGTCCATTGTTCCATGTATGCTATGTAGTCATTCTCAGAAAAAGGTTCTGCTCTTATATCTCTTTTCAGAAATTCAGTTTTGAAAAAAACATTGTAAAAATCCGCTTTATTGCGATTATAGTATAGGTAGTGTATGCAGTAAAACTGGTATAACTGATCCAAATTTTCTTTTGGCTTTAAGTTACCCAAATTATATATCAATTCATCATAAGACTTTTTATCTTTTGGATTCCATGTAAAATCAAAACTACTATAAGGATTATTACCAGCATTAATAACCTGAATCCCAAAAGCCGGATATTCGTGTCCTATTGTACCATAAACAGTTAGGGCATACTGTATACCTTCCTCCTTTAATTTTATAGGGGAAACAAAAGTCGGTATTTTTGTAATATTCGGGTAATGTTCCAGTAAATTGTCAATAATAATATTATCGCGAAGAGAACCGTTCGGATGCATTTTTATATACCAATCATACTGTGGTAATTGACTGGACAAATCTCCTAAATGACAAAGCCAGTACCAATAATTATTTGCAAAAACTTGCTCACCACAGCAATAGCAATCTTCTTCAAAGATATGGGGACAAATCAGTACTTTTATTTTATTACTTGGTCTTAAAACTGTAGTCTGCATACCATAATTAGCATAGACAGATTTGTCTTTCATATATGGAATTTCATCAGTGCATCCCTTCAGACGTAACTCGAGATGTTTTTTTGCCCATTGTATTCCATATTCTTGTTCTTCTTTAGATAGCAGATTCCAAAAACATTTATAGTATTGATAAAAGTTTTCATGGTAAAAACCCAAAAAAGGTTTTCGAATATTTGCCGGATAATCAACAATATATACAAGGATTCCAAGCGAAAGGGCTAAATCACGTAAATAACCATCCCAAGTAACACCATCTGCTAAAATGAGAGCACAAACTTCATGTTCCTTAAAATAATGATACCAAAAAACTATAGTTTTAATTACATCTGCAAGAAAAGAAAACATAATTTTGTCATCAGATCGAAAAGGTGGAACAAACTCTCGTAAATAATGCCTAATCATTGTTGTTCCAAAATCAATACCATAGATTACAATATGCTTCCAGTCTTCCCAAGAATGAATTGAACCCCATATCTCTTCTAAAATTTCTGCAGCTTCACGTTCATAGTCAAATTGCAATTCCCTGTCTATAAATCCTTTTACATTAATTGATTTGTATACATCACGAAGTAGGGGGGGGCAATTCTTTACTGACCAAGTCCCCTTTGGATATGCATAAATCTCAGCTTCATATTTTTCAGCAAAAAAATTTGCAAAATAGGCATGAAGAATAATATCCGAATTGCGCAAAACCCTACAAGGAATTAAAACTTTCTTAGTGCCTTCTCTTTGATATCTTCTCCAAACTTTTTCATTGAATGAAATAAACTTTTGTACCGCATCACTTTTTGTAAACAGATTTTCTTCATCAAAAATGAAAAAATCTTCACCCTCTTTTAGTTTTTTTGATTTCAACTGCTCAGCAATATCAGAAGCAAATTTTATTGAAGCAATAATAACAGGTTCACCCTTCCATTCATGGATTAATTCGTCAACACTAATAATTCGACAATCATTCATCTTTTGGTTTTTTCTATAATTGTCAACAAACGCAAGTATTCGAACATCTGTTATTTTTTGCCACAACATATTGGCAACCATCCCGGTCCCAAATATATAAATAGACCTATTCTTGTATTTTTCTTGTATATAAGATGAGTTTATATAAAGCATTTCGCAGCTCCTATTTTTTTCGATCCGCACTCATATATCTCCTGGACCAGCCGCATGACGCGGACGGCCTCTTCCGGCCGGCCGTTGGCGACCGGTGCGCCTTCCGCCACCACGTTGTAAAATTCCGCCATCTCGTAGTCCCAGGAGTGGTCCTCGTCGAAGCACATCGTGTATTCCTTTGGCTTGCCCAGGCGACCCGTCCGCATCGCAAGGTCCTTCCTGTAGTAGCTAATCCGCTCCTCGCCGTAGCTTCTGGTCGAGGTGAGCAGGCCGTTCAGGGCAATGCAGCCGTCCGTGCAGATTATGTCCATGTCGAACTTGTGCCGCCACTGGATTGCGTTGGAATGGAGGGAGACGGGCTGCCCCCGGTCGGTCTCAAGCATGGCGAACGCCGAATCCTCAGTCTCAAGCTCCTTCCACACGAGGTGCCCGACGTTCGCGTTGACGACGTGCAGGTTGCTCCGGGTCAGGTAGCACATCAGGTCCAGCATGTGGATCCCCTGGTCCAGGAGGATCCCGCCGCCGGACAGGTCCTTCCGGTTGCGCCACTCCCGGGCGAAGTTCTCGCTTCCGGCCTTGCCGTACACGCCGCGGACGCAGACGATTTCCCCGAGTATCTTCGAGTCAATGAGGGCCTTCGCCTCTATGACGGACTCGTGCATCCTGTGGTTGAAGCCGAATTTCAGGATGCCTCCCGTCCGCTCCTGCGCCTCCTGCATCCTGAGCGCATCGTCCAGCGTCCGTCCCGGCGGCTTCTCGGAGAAGACCGCGATTCCCCGCTCCAGCGCATGGCAGACGACGTCCGGTATTACCCTGTTGACCGTGCAGACCACGACGGCCTCCGGCTTTATCTCGTCCAGGCATTCCTGCCAGTCCGTATAGGACTGTTCCCGGAAGCCGCCGAGCGCCCGCCCGTCGCTGTCGCACACCGCAACGACCTCATATCCGCCGTGCCTCATCATGGCATCATAGCGGGTCCGCCCCATGCGCCCCATGCCGATTATTGCCGTGCGAATCCTTTTCATGCCGTCTTCCTCGCTATCACCTGCGCATGGGAGCTCAGGCCCGCCTTCTGGATGAAGCGCTGGAATTCCGCCTCCAGTTCCGGCGTGGAACGGGAGAGGAAGTAATGCACGAACTCGGCCGTCCTGGAGACGGCATCAAGGTTCGCCTTGATGTAATTCACATCGAACGTACCGGGCGTGGTGAACTCCAGCACCTCAAAGCCGGCTTTCTCCAGCATGGCCCTGATTCCTTCCCGGGAGGGCAGGAGGATGTGCTCGTAGGGGAAGACGTTGCGGTTCTTCTCCTTCAGCAGGAGCGTGTCCAGGCCGGTGCCCAGGCGCGTGCTGATGACGAGCAGGCCGCCCTTTCCCAGGCGTTCCCCCGCAAGGGCCAGCAGACCGTCCGGCGAATGGAGCTGCTGCATGTAGTCCAGCGCGAGCATGATGTCCGCCCCGCCGCCTGTACCGCAGTCGCCGGCCGTACTGCAGGGCCGGTCATCGAAGAATGTTCCGCTGCCGTCTGTACCGCAGGGGCCGGGAACCGGGATGCCGCCGGCATCGTCAAGTATGGAATCGAACGCCTGATAGGAACCGCACAGGCCCGACGCCAGCAGCAAGTCCCTGAATCCCCGCCAGCGGCAGCCTGCGTCGCATACGGCCAGTCCCCCGTTCCTGCCGAGGTAGCGGTAGGTGCGGAATCGCAGCCAGTCCAGCGTCTCCTGCCACATCATGGAGCGTGCGGCCGCAGCCTCGGCCTGATACGTCTCCGACAGGCGCAGCGCCCGCCGTGCCTCCATGCCGCGGAAGTTCTCCGCAGCTTCCTGCGAAACGTCCGCAAAGACGCTGGCGCAGGACCCGCAGCGCACGTAACGCACGCCCCATTTCTCATAGAAGGGATGGACGGAAGCGCTCCCGCACATGGGACAGCTTTCCCGGAAGACGGTGCCGCTGGGATGGCAGCCGCTGTAGCGTTCCGCCAGGGACAGCTCCCGCTCGAAGAGGGCGCTGTCCTTCAGGTTCTTCCTGACCCGGTTCTCCTCTTCCGGCTCGTAGTAGTTATAGGCCGTCAACATACCCGGCCTTCACCTTGATGACGAATTTCTTCACTTCTTTTATATCACCGGCTCTTTCTTTGGGGCGGTGCGCGTCTCCGGGGAGCAGCACCGTTGCGTATCCCGGCAGGTTGCTGATGCGGGCAAGCGGCACAGCCCCGTCCGGCCCGTAATGCTGCACGTCCTTGCCTTCATTATACGGTTCCGACGGGCGCAGGCACTCCCTGTCATACACGCTGATTCCTTCCGCGCCGCGTATCGTCCCCTGGATGTCGGCGTAGACGTCGTGCGCCTCTATTCTGCCTTCCTCCGGGGAAACCGTGTCATAGGTCTGTACCCTTGCGAAGGCTTCCGTACCGAGTATCTCATATTCCCCGTCAACCATGTCCGCGCTGATGGTCTTCAGGAATGCCTCGATGCCCGGACACACTTTCCCCCTGAGGTATCTCATTAGTTTCTCAATCTTCGTATGTATCATCCTACGGCCGTCCCGTATAATCTTCAGCCAGCTGCCGGTTGGCGAATATCCGGCAGAGGCAGCGGTAATCGTCATTTTTGGGGAAGCAGATATGATCCGGGACAACGGCTCCCGCAGCTTTCGCGATTGCAACCGCCGCAGCGACGTCCCAGAGCATGATTCCGTCCTCCATGTAGGCGTCCATTTTTCCCTCCGCGACCAACGAACCCATGAGCGCGGCGGCCCCCAGCATGCGGACCTTCTTGAACCTCTGTATGTCCGTGACGAATGCCTTCAGGCTTTCGTCGGAATAATCCCTGAAAACCGGGAATCCCGTCGCAAGGACGGCCTGACTGACGGACGCCGTGCCTGACGTTGCTATTTCCCTGTCGTTTTTCCATGCACCTTTTCCGACGATGCCGCTGTACATCTCGCCGCACCCGAACCTGTATACGGCTCCGAGCAGGGGGGTATCTCCCTCCCACAGTGCGATTGATATGCAGCACAGCTCGTCCAGTCCCCTGAAGAAATTCGCGCTCCCGTCCAGCGGGTCAACGATCCAGATCCGGCTACCGTCCGTGCGCTTTGCCAAGCCCCTTTCCTCGGACAGGATGCTGTAATCTGTATCACGTGCCAGGAATTGCCCGATGATGATGTCCTCGGAAAGTCTGTCCGCATCCAGCTTGATGTCCCTGCCGTTTGAGGATGCGGCGGACCGGTCCTTTAGTTCCATCAGCTGGTTGCCGGCTTTTGCCGCTGCGGACTTTGCCAGCTGCAGCAGTTCCTCTGATTCATGCATGTCAGTCATCGGAGCTCCATATATCTGGCTGATGATTCCTGTTTCCGTGCCGTCAGGATTCCCTCCGCAATCCGCCAGTCCTCCTCTGTATCCAAATCACACGATTCGTCCTTCGGAATCTCAAACAAGCCTAACCTCCCGCCGAACACCGGGTTCACTCCTTCCTCCTGAAGGCGCATGAAGGTTGAACGCTTCCATGCGGTCAGTGCCCACACGATCTTCTGCGTGGGGGCAAGCCGCTGGCTGTTCACTTTCTCAGCCAGCGAGAAGTTCAGGGGCCTGCCGCCGAAAAAGGTCTCCTCTTTTTCCGTTACAACGGAAAGCACCGTGTCAAAATCATTGTCCTGAACATATTGGAAAAAACTGGCGACGGTTTCCTGCCTCAGCAGGGGTGACGTCGTGTTTGCCATGACAACATAATCGCATGCGTGTTTCTGCATGAACTCATAGGTGAATTCCCTGTTTGTCGCCGTATCCGTTGCCAGCTCCGGCGGCCTTTTATGGAACCGGGCCCCCAGGCCCTCAGCGGCCTTTCCCAGCGCATCATCCTCAGTGTTCACCCATACCACAGCGCACAGGCCGGTTTGTCTGACCATATCAATGGGATACTGGATGAGCGGTTTGTCCAGCATGTAGCGGATGTTCTTCTTTGGTATCCGCTTCGAGCCCATCCGGGCAGGAATCATCACGATTATTTTCTTCATCGTATATACGTATAAAACCTATTGATCGAACCACAGCGTAAAATAATCCGCCGTATCACGCATGCCGTATTTATCCTTCAACATCGACTCCAATTCCTTAGTACCCCTGTTTGGGATTATCAGATAATACTCCTGCTTTGTTTTTTCCGAGACAGGAACGGCCGGAACACCATACGTTCCGCCAAGGACAGAAACCTCTTCTTCCCCACATATTACCGCGCTTATATTTCCACCCATCAAATCCAACACCGCACGAACCTGTGTTGAATATACCCCCCCCCATATAGCAACACCTCTTGCATTTGAAACCATTGTCAAACCAACTTCCCTTGCACTGCTTCCGTCATTTATGGAGAAAGATGTCATCGAATTCTTGCTGGCTTTCTCAAAATACACATACCTTGACACGGCCGGTATGAATTTCTTGTTATTCAGAAATGTCTTGTCAAAGAATCCCATCCGGCCTATACTGTTCTTATAGAGTGCCACAAATGAATTGGCGGCCTTCGTAACGTCGGGAGTATCGACGTTTCCGTAGTCGTCAATCATCAGCAGGCCTCCTTCCTTCACCTTGGAGAACCATTTGCACATATCCCATAACGCCTCTCCATAACTGTGATCGCCGTCAACAAATATCAGGTCATATTCACTATTGCACTTATCAAAGAAAACTTTTGAAGTTTCTCTAGTGAGCACTGCACCTTTCGAAAGGAAAAAAGCCTTTGTCTGCTCGTATATAGAACTTGCACCGTCCCTGTCCTTCCAGTAAGATCCTGTATAACGAGCTCCGGGAGTACCCAGATACGGATCTACGCCTGTATACGAGTGTATATTAACACTGCCTTCCGGCATGCTTTTCAGCATCTTTCCATTAAATACACCAATTTCAAGTATATCTATGGCCTTGTTCCCGAAGTGGGATTTTACGCTCTGCCAAAATAAATCCCTTCCAGTTTCAACTTCCTTTACCGGTATGTTATACATTTTCGTCATCTTCCTGTAATTCTAAGTCTATATTCCAAGGTCCCGCAGCAGGTTCCGTGCGGCTTCCATCTCCATGCTCGCCCTGCATGTCTCCGTGTATGTACAGATATGCGGGGTCAGAATGGTGTTGCCGCACCCGCATATTTTCCCGCCGTAGGGTTCCTGCCAGAGCGCGTCGCCCCAGAAGCCCGCGAGCCGGCTGCTATTCAGCGCATCGTACAGCGCATCTTCGTTCACGACGGTTCCACGTGCGCTGTTGAGGAGGTATCCGCCGGGAGCCATCAGCCCCAGCTCACGTTCCCCGATTACCTCGTCCCTGCCGCTCACGTGCAGGGTGACGGCCTCGGCCCAGCAAAGTCCGTCTTCCAGCGTAGTATCGGAGGCACCGGCCAGGTACTTGTCATGGACGCGGACATCCGCACCCAGTGCTTTCAGCTGGTCCGCAACTTTCCTTCCGATGTGCCCATAGCCCACGACCAGTACCCGCAGGCCCCTGATGCTTTTCCCCATCCGTTTCTTCCATACTCCCGCGTGAATGTCCGCATCAGATGGCTTAGCCTGGTGGATGAGCGCAAGCAGCATCGCGACGGTCATCTCCGCCACCGCCTCGGTCGGTCCGCCGGGAGTGTTCGACACCTTGATTCCGTGCCTTTCGGCGGCCTTCATGTCCACGTTGTCCATGCCGATTCCGATGCGGGCAATGGCCTTCAGGTCCGCCGACTGTGACAGGACGCGCTCGTTCAGCGGCTCAAGGCCGGCGAGCAGGCCGTCCGCGCCCTGCAGGTGCGCTATCGTCTCGTCTTCCGTCAGGCGGCGACCGTAGGGGTTCCGCACGACCTCCAGCCCCTTGTCCTGCAGCAGCCTCAGCGGCGCGCCATCGGCGTCCGCAAACGAGGATGCCCCGACTGCGACCTTCATCAGTGCATCCCTCCCTCGTACTTTTCCAGGAACAGGTCCAGTGCGGCATGAAGGACGACCGCATGGGCGCTTTCCGTCAGACCGTAGGTATCCAGCGGCACGTAGAAGTTCAGGTCACCGAGTTTCCTGGACTGGTTGTCCGCAGACTTGCCCGACAGCGTAATGATGAAGCTTCCCTTGTC
Source organism: uncultured Treponema sp. (assembly GCA_946410085.1). Classification (GTDB taxonomy): domain Bacteria; phylum Spirochaetota; class Spirochaetia; order Treponematales; family Treponemataceae; genus Treponema_D. Next base: position 18,357 of record CAMJZA010000038.1, read on the forward strand.
GCGTGCGGTTTTTATAGCTTTGACGATGTTCGGAGAATTCCCCGAGGACGAGATGGTCACGAGGATGTCTTTTTCGGACAGGATGCGCCCTATCCTGTAGCTGAACACGTCCTCATAGGAGATGTCGTTCGCAATCGCCGTCAGGTGCGCCGTCTCCGAGCAGGTCGTCGTGTTCATCCTGCCGTTCTGGAACCAGTCGTGAGACATGTGCTCCGCCATTGTCGCGCTGGCCCCGTTGCCGCAGAAGAAGGTCAGGCCACCCAGCTTGTCACGGACTTCCTTCGCCTTCGTCGCCCACGCCTCAATCCCGTCCTGCGTGCTCAGCGTCCGCCCCTGCCCGTCGGTGACCTGCATTTCCCGGATGCCGCCGGAAACTTTATCGGCATAGTCATTCATGAAGTCGGTCATTTTTTATTCCTGTTTCATATCATTCAGAAGAAGCCTGTTCAGTTCGTAGAAATCTTCGAAGCTTTTCGGAGCCGCTTTGCCGTAGCGCAGTTCCCTCGGCTGCATGTCATCGTACAGGTAGTATTTTACCAGCTGTGCGATGTGCGTCTGGAAGTTCCGCTGCTGTTCTTCCGTGAAGCCCTTCGTCAGGGCTTCTTTAATGGCAGCCTCTATCCTGTTTTCTTCATAGGCCTCGTAGCAGCATCCGGTTCCTTTTATCTGGTTGTAGCCCAGCATGACGACCGGCTTCTTCCTTATGAGCGCAACGTAGTTCGCCGACGAGAGGATGGTGACCGCCACGTCGCAGCGGTCAATGATGTCATTGATGTTCCCGAATTCGATGAAGATCGTGTTTGCAGGAAGCCTTTCCACCTGCTCCGGCCGGGAGTACATCGGGTGCGGCTTGTAGATGAAGTTCCAGCCGTTTTTCTCGCAGAGGTTCGCCAGATATACGGCAGCATCCGTCGAAGATTCGAATATGGGTGACCAGTATTTTTTCGTTTCGTCCGTGTACGGTACCATGTAGGATTCCACGTCGTTCTGTCCCATAAACAGGACGATGGGTTTAGATTTGTCTATCCGTCTTTCCGAATCTTCAGACAGGCCATTCTTAGGCTGGATTTTTCTGTTCAGTCCGCTCTCGCGCAGATAGCGCCAGACATCCGCTGCCTGACGGTCTTCTTCCGATGTTATAGGGAGGCTTTTGAATCTGTCCGCATGCAGTGTCACGGGGCTTTCCCCGACCTCGCCGCCTTCCTCGAAAGCAAGAGTTCCCGGCAGTACACCCGGATGCGTGAAGATGATTCGTATTCCATGCTCGCGGCAGATTTCCATTAGAATCCTGTGCTGCGGTGTGGTAGAACCGAGACATATTATGTCAGACACATCAAGTGCCTGCAAGGTCTTGAGGTAATATTTGTAAAGAAGGCGGGCTGTAAGCAGGCAGTCTGCCCGGCAGGTCCCTTCAAAGAGCACTCCCAGCTGCTCCGCCGCTTCTTGCAGATATTTTTTTTCGTCTGAATCCTCTGCGGAGCTATCAGCACTTTCTTCTGCACGGACAACTGAATACGGGTCTGCGAATGCAGGAGCATGCAAAACTGGATGCCTGTACAGAGCATCATCTTCCTCACCGCACATGTTCTCGGAAATCACGGCAGTGCCCGCCGGGAATCCGCACATCAGGCGGTCATACCTGTAGCGTCCCAGCGTATGGCCGAAGACCAGGTTCCGTATGCCGTCCTTCTTGGCCCCAGGAAGCCTTTCTTCGTACGTACGCAGCTCTTCTGTGGCAGTGCGTTCCGGGAAACATACCTTGTTTCCGTACACCTGCTGATGCCGCTCGTCCACACCCTTTGCGATGAGGAATGACGCGACATCGTCTTTGTAATTGAACGGAACGTAAAAGAAGCAGCACTTCCAGTCCTCACCGTTTATGTCATCGGGGGACAGTATACGCTTCCCGAAAAGAATCTTCCCCGCCTTATTCCTGTCTTTGTCAATGAAACAGTCAAAATTGTCTTTGCCGAGCGAATACGCGAACCTCTTCCCGTATTCCCCCGCACCCCAGATGAGTTTTTTCATTATGAGTTTCCGTGTGTAAGATTTGATTGTCCTTTGCGGCTATGCTGTCGGTTCTGCGGTAAGTTTGAAACCGACAAAGTGATTTCAAGTCAAATGAGATGCCGTAATCAACATCTTGATAGTTGAATTTTGCAGAAAAAACAACTAAACAGTTATGATTATCCGGCAGTTTTCCTGACGACCCCCTCTTTCTTGAGCATCGCCGCAATCTGGGCCAGCATGTCCCGGGCGGGGCTCACGTCAAAGACGAGCCAGCCGTTCCTTTCGTTGTCCCCGTTTCGCAGCTCCTCCTCAACCTTGGCAAGAATGACCGTCTTGCCTGAGCCCCTGACCCCCGTAACCTTGTACACGGACTCCGAGGGGCTCTCGTACATGAAATTCTCAAGGATTACGTTCGTCTGCTCGGTGTAAACGTAGGAGTTCTCGGGATTCTTGCTGAACGTCGTCGTGAAAGGATTCTGCACGGGGCCCCTCTTTATAGTTTTTATTTTTCTTTTTAACTCTTTATACTTTTACTCTATACCTCTTTATGTCCCATGTCAAGCCTTTGGGCCGTCCACAATCGCAGATGGAAGCAGGGAATGCAAGCGGTACGACAGGTTACCTCCTGTCAGCTTGCCCCACACCATACAGCTAGAATTTCACTCGTTACCCCCCTGGAATGCAGTGGCACGGCTCCCGGCCGTCATCTGCTCGCCGACCGGCACATAGTTCGTGTTGTCCTTTCCACAGCCTCCGCATATCCGGCAGAAGCTGACGTATCCGTCCTTTATCTTGCCCAGGCAGCTCTTGAAGTGAATTTCGACTTATTTCAAAAAAACTCCTGATCTTTTGAATCTGGCTACCATAAATTTAATTCTCACCAGCCTAGAAATCATTCTCAATTTGTTCTAAGGATATTATTTTGGTACATAATTTTGGTGTCTTTATTCCAATATCATTAAGGAATACCAACATATTATGAATTTCATCTATTTTGTTTACGACGATATATGTGATATCATCATCTTCAAAGGTTAGCGAATATTTCTTTGCTCTATCATTATAGATTTTTCTATTTCTTTCATATTCTTCTTTTTCCAGGAGCAAATCTAATCCGTTTTCATTCCAATCATTTTGTGATGGAACATATCGCCATTCTCTCTCATTATAAAAAATATAATCCGGTGGAATCTTACCAACTTGAGAAGAAATATTTTTATAATTCTTTATATATCCCAGCAACCCCTTATATTGTTCTATTAAATTTTCTGACCTGTGCGAAACACTTTCTTCACTTGCATAATTACGTATTGAGCTACTCAAATATTCAATCGCATTAAGAATCCTCGTAACTTTTGATCCAGAGTCAAAATATAAGACTGGATTTAATCCTTTGCTCATTGCCCATTTTTTAGACAACCCTATCCCATAGCAACCATATTCTTCTGTCAGCTTAGAAACTTCGGTAAATGGAATGTCGCAGAAACAAACCATCGGTACAGCTATTTCAAACTGAGCCGTTTCGACGGCATTGTTTTCTCGTATATAATCCGTGCAATAAGCTAGATGAAATTTTCTTTCGCGAATGATACTTTCTAAAGATTGAAGAGTTCGTGTATAATGAATTACAGAATTACTACTTAATGCCATTTTATCTCCTGTCCCGTCATAGTTACATAGCGAAACCTTCGCCAGCCTGAGGCAGAACTTATCCAAGTACCTCGTGACAGCCCGTTTTACCTTGTCAAAATATCCGTAATTGTAATCGTGAATGAAATGTATCCGCCTGTCTCCAGCCTAGGGTAGAAATACTCCAAGCCAGCCAAGGTTGACTCCTCGAAATCAACGTCAATAGAGGCTTATAATCTTTTCAAAATCTCCTCTGCATATGGATCAAGGATGTCTGCTTCGTTGGTGATGTCATTGGGGAGGATGCAGTCTTTGCAAACTGGATGTTTAAACCTCTCACCCCTAAGTTGCATTTTCAGGAATGATTCCCTTTTTACCCCTTTCCAGATTGACTTGAGATTGCTTTCATATATGCTTCCGAAGTATATGTCATTCGGGGCATCGCAGCATGCGGCGTATACTCCGCCGTCAGGCGCGACACGCAGACGATAGAACGGCCTGTAGCACACCTTGTGTACCTCGTTCTGCCTTACGTTCTCCCTTCCGTTCATCGCGTTCGCATATATGCTGTGTTCAATATTGTTGTAATCAACACCGGCATATATTGGAAGAATATGCTCAACGAAGATTGTGTCGGCAATAGGTCCGAATATCTCCTTGAACCGCTTTTCTCCATCCGGCAAATCCGCAATTGCTATGTCAGCTATCTTCATCCTGATACTGCAGTTCCCACGGTACTCGTATAGGTATGCAAGGTTTCCCATGAACTTGTCGAAGTCAACCTTTACCCCACACATTTTCATATAGGTTTCTGAATCAAGACCCTGAAGGGAAATTCTGATTATGTCAATTCCGGCAGCAACCAGGGCATCCACCCTTGCTGGGGTGAGGAGCAGCCCGTTCGTCGTTACGTTTATTTTCTCGGCGACATCAGCAGTCTTTGCCATACCAACCATCTTCTCAAGGTTCAGGTTGCAGAGCGGCTCGCCAAAGTTGAACATCTCCATAACCTTGAGCTTCCGTGAAAACTGTTTCAGGTCGTCCAGAATCCGCTGGAACAGCTCCAGCGACATGTTTCCCTCATAGACACCATGGTCTTTCCGTGAATGTGCGCAGTAGACACACCTAGCGTTGCAGTACGTGGATGCCTCAACCATAAGGTTGTACGGAGTGTCTAGGGAATCACGTCCTTAAGGTATGTCCTGTTCTCGTTTCTCCACTGCTTGAATTCTGCCATATTACATTCTTATCCTTGGAGGTTTGTATCCTCTGTATAGCTAAAGTTTTGAATGCATTGATAAGATTCTGTACCTTCTGTTAAGTGCTTGATATATTTACTTGGTTTACCATCATGTACATAAGTCACGTAACTACTTGCTACTTGTTGATTACAGTTATAATTCTTATCTTGATTTGTCTTTCCGGATAAAAAAGCTTTTTTTTCTGCTTCTGTTGGCATTTTTATTACGCTCCTAAAAGATTAATATATACACAAGTGCTAATTGCACAAACAATAATACTTCGTATTGACAATCTCAGAAATTTAGCCTTTTCTTCATTGTTGTTACGGTGATTTAACACCACTTCTTTATATGCTGTTATTATATCAATCATTTCAAAATTTTTCTGGTGTCCTAAAATTTCTGGAGTTATAATACTGATATCAAAATATGAATAAACAGAAGTATTTATTGTTTTGAATGAGAAAAGGATGCATGCTAAAAAGGAAATATAAATTAGCATACCTGATACAATTTTTAGTAAGATAAAAAAAGTCAATGTATCAGTAAATAATTGGAAAATGTTTTTTATCTTAATACTATTGAACAAGAAAGAAAACATACCAACTGCTACAGTAATTATTATTCCGCTTCTAGTTTCCAAGCTTTGCTTTCTTTCTCGTTCGTGGGCATATTCATTTTGAAGCAAATTAAAATATGGCTCTAAAGATCCCATATAAAGCAAATCCTTTTCTTCGTTCATTTTGAAAAGATCCTTAAGAATATAAAAAATCTAGCATTCCATTATACAATCTTTACTTGTTGAATTTCTGTTCCCCAGCTACCACGAAATTAGGGTTATCGTCACCGCAACCACCACATACCTGGCAGAATGAGTTGCAGCCACTCTTCATCTCTCCAAGGCACAGGCTCAGCAGTCTTTTACCAACTTCGTCTCCTGTATTCGCAGAAAGGTCAACGTAGTCGGAATCCCTAGGAATGTACCTACCTGCCTTTTCAGCACTCCATCCAGCATTGCAGTAGAAAAGCTTGCAGTCAGCAAGTCCATGCCATGAAGTCCCGCACCTTCTCATGTGCTCCACCGTCTCTTCAGGTGACCTGATGAATATCTTCTCCGGGAAATTGAAGTCCCTCCACTTCAGGGATTTGTTGACCTTGTGGGCGACGCCACACAGCTCCAGCTTACTCCGTACGGCTTCCAGCCTTTCTCCATATGGTAGTACGTGGGTGTAGTCGCTGACATGAACCTCATAACCGAAATTCCTGCATATAGAGCACAGCCTGTCGGATGGAAGTATGGACCCGTTGGTTATTATCCTGACCTTGCCAATCCGATCCTTGTACTTTTCCCCCAGTTTTTCCAGAAACGGCTCCAAATCTTTGTTCAGTAGTGGTTCGCCGCCAACAATCTGATATTTGAATATGTAATCGGTATGGTTCATCAGGGCGTCAATATTCTCTTCGAGTTCCCCTAAAGAATAATCCTTTCGCTCCTTATAATAGGGCATGAACATATTGCAGTTTCTGCAGTTGAAGGTGCACCGTGTGGTTACTGCGGTATGAACCTCCATAAGGTTCACCCTGCCGAGGCGCCTGTAGGACCATTCGCAGATGAACCTCTCTATACCCGTGAAATCCTTATTCTCAACGAACCCTTTTTCCTCAAGGAACTTCCTGATGCCAGCATATGCCAAGGTCTCGGCCACAATGACTATCTTCAGGCCACGTATATCCGTCTCGACCTCATTGAACGGATGTATCTCCACTCCCTCGAAAGAGTTTCCTCTCTTTTCAGGGGCATTGTCGATGATATACTTCATTCTGACAATTTTATGCAGGTTGTGCAGATAGACCTCGGCTGTGCTTCCGAAGCCGAATATAGCCACCTCCGATACCTGCTCCCAGTCAGGCGAAAGTTTTCCCAGCACCGTTTACTCCCATATTTGATATTCGGTTGTCGTGGACGCAACATCCTCCCTGTAAAAACTCAACTTGTCTCTTTCTGAAGGCTCAAAGCCGCTGTCCATGAACATCTCGAAGACAGAATTCCATAAGGTTGGGAACGACAAGTCGATTCCAAGGGTGTTTTCCAAGCCGTGCAATTCGTCCATGCACTGTAAGATTCCATCCTGCATTTTCTCCCTTATCGAGAAACACTTCTGATTTTTCATTTCAGGGAGACGGTTGACGGTTCCGTTCTCATCAATGCTGCATGCACATCCAAATGGAGAGGTATAGAACGATTCTATGAAGGTTGACCGTTTCAGAACATTGCTTGTATCGCCCTGTTTTGCATCATTTCCGAAACATCCCCTCATGTATTGTTTGTGAAAATAGGGATTTGATTCCTTCATGCATGCAGTCATATAGTAACCGGGTATTTCTTTCCCAAGAAGCTTGCCTATGTAAAACTGTATGGAGCCGTAATAGCTTATGTCGACGATGGCAGCATCTTCTGTACTGAACACATTCTCAAGATATTTAATATATCGCCTCCTCTGTTCAGATGAATTTCTGAGAATCTGTTCCTTATATTGCTGTATAAACCTATCAAGCTCCTGTGAATCGTCCACGTATTCCAACTCTGCATTTTTACCAGTTATCTCTATATTAAGACGTGTCTTAAAGAGTTTTCTGTAAGTTCCAGAGAACGGCATTGCCCTCAATGCATTCGTGATGTCGGATTCAGATTTAATGTTTATATTCCAAAGCAGAATCCTTGAGGCATCAAAATAGGATGTCGAAATGGATTCGTCTGATACGAGAGCAAGATAACGCTCGAATTCAGGCTTCAGAAGGAAGCCGTCCCTCCCTACGAAGCATAGTTTTCTTACTCCATCTTTCTTACAGGCTTTGTGGAGCCATTTTGCAAAGGAATAGGCAATTCCTCCCAACAAATAGAACCCAGTCTCTTCGGGTGTGGAAAAGCAGACTATTCCCCGGTGTGTACTAAGGCGGAAAGGATTGTTGAACAGCCTGCTTGTCAGGAATCCCATTACGATGGAGGAGTCAATTCCGTCAATATTCACGTGCTCGGTCTTCAGGGATGACTTTTCGGCAAGCTCTCGGCAGCTCTTAATCAGAAAGGTATCTATACCTTCCTGTGTCGGAATTATTCCATCGGCAAGCTCATCGTCCCCGATGTGCAGGGAAGGTCTGTCTTCGCATATGAAGCGCTCCCGGACCAGCTTCCACAGGCCTCCACGTCTTTTTGATTTTCCATACTCGCAGGAGACGACAATCTGCTCTTTTCTCGCAGGAATTCCTATCGCATTCAGCAATGTCAGAAGGTACTCGCTGGTATAGTACATGTCACTGACGAAATACACCTTATGGCTCTGCATGGCAACATTGCATATCCGAACCATCTCCAGCCTTGGAATCAGGAGCCTCCTGTCAGTTTCCTTTTCAAGAAGTTCGGCTTTTGCAACGTCCTGAGATGTCAGAACATTGCTTTCGACAAGCTTTTCGTAGATTCTGGTCAGGCTTGGCTCATCCTGAGATGCACCTGCCTTCTTCCGGGCTTCAACGAATCGTTTTTTGCTTCCCCTTTTTACTCCTATTGCATCGACATCCAGAAGTTCAAAAACATCACCGGGAAAATAAACCTTCCTAGCTAGGAGAGTATCAAATATGTCAAAGAATATGGTTCCATGCCTGTCTATCTCTGCGAGCAGCTTCTCTGAATCAAGATTCCAATATGGGTCGCTTGTGTCAACAGATTTATTTGCCTTGGCTTGTGTCCCATCTAGAAAAAAGATTGGAATGTTCCAATCTTTAATCCTGTTGTATATCGTCGTCCAATATCCCTTTGCGGTATTGATGACAAGCATATCGGCAGCGGATTCTACAGTATCCCTTGTCAACAATGGCAACCCATATTTCTCCCCGCCTGAATTGTAAACATTCCTGTCCGTAAGACCTATAATGTTCAACCGATTAAAAGCATCTTTTAAGACTGCTGTTTTCCTGCCTGTCCCATACAGAACTTTCTTTCTTGTCTTGAACAAAGAAAATGTACGTTCAAAAGACTCTATTTCATCATCATAGATGTTCATTTAGATATTCTTTTCTTGTTAAGCATTCATTTATGAAAATGAACCAGTTGCAAATGGCGGTCTTTTTTGCACAGGCTCACGAGGACCTCATCGTACTACATGCAATTGCAGTCCTCGCAGGTTAATTTTGAAACTGCCTCAAATCAATATGCCCTTCTATACATTTCTACTATACCACCTTGCATAGCAGGCTTCCATCCAAGTTCTCTGAGGGATGATATATCCAAATTCATATAAAGGGTTCTGGGGAACTCATTTTTTTCATCCTGTATCTCATACCGGACTGAAATTCCGGTATCATTTGCTACGGCACTTGCCATTTCTGCAATTATGAGTCTCTCAAGCTGCTTTGATTAAAGCTGTCCTCTTAAAATGCAATCTTTATCGTATTTTTTGCGAACATTAAACGGGACAATTCACTTGGCGTAAACGTATACTCTTCAGTATGCAAATCGCTCTTTTCCATCAGTGCCAAGGTACAAATATTTGATGGATAAATCGTCCGTATTGCCTCTGTCAGCTCTCCTTCATCCATAAAGAGGTCTTCTTCGAGCATAGCTTGAAAAAGTTTTGCGGAACTGAAAATTCCCGGCTGTTTGTCGGTGACATCGTGAGGAATGGACTTGGTGCTTTTGCTGATGGCTCCCGCAGCACCACGATCATCTGTGTAGATTGTAAACTTGCATGTGGGTTCAGCCGGCAGGTGTAGCATCATGTATATGCATATCCCAATAAGCTGCTCACCGAGATTGTCTCCATGTTGCTTGTTTGACCGGACGCTGGAAAAGAAATGTGCACATAAATCCTTATTACTTGGAATTGCTCCGTCTCCTACAAGGGCTGTCAATATGGCATCTTTTTTAATGCTCTCTTTTATCGTACTTGTCTGAGTATTAAAACTTCTCACCGCATAACGCAGTTTTTCATTTACCGCATTTGCAGACTGGAAGGCCTCAATCAAAAAATCATATATGCAGCTTTCTTCAAACAGGATGATTTTTATATCATTCTCGGCCAAGGTCTTGAAATAACCTATAACACGGGAATGTATACAATGTCCGTCTCCAGCAAGTTCCATGAGAACACACTTGGAAATAACAGCAACGCTGTTTTTGGTTTTCAGATAATCGCAGATTTTTTTCTGATGCTTTTCTGGCAGGATTGCATGATGTTGAACCGCACACGTATCATAGAAAATCACGAGATCGGCATTTTCGATGGCAGGCTTGTAATCTGAAAAATCTGTCAGTACATACGCTTGCAATGCGGCAAAATTTTCAGGTGTCTCTGTATACGCTGTTGACATTACACCACTGCCTTTATCCTTGAAAAAAGCGTTTTGATGTTTTCCAAGACTATCTGCAGAGTACGGTCATCGACATAGTTTTTTTGTATATATTCGTCTCCTTTTTGTTTAACATATTGCAGCAAGTTATCTGATGTATCGGCTTTTGACGGCTTCAGGTCTGATATATCAAACCACAGCTTTTCAAACTCCGATTTGATTGCATCAGAATCAATATCAAGATATTTGGGACGACAACTTTTTATCAGTTCCAGTTCATAACAACGTATATATACTGCCATGAAAGGAGCTTTGAAGTAATGCATCAAAGCTACAACTACTCTAAATTCGTCAAAGCCTGTCTTTTCACTGTCAGTTGTATATAGGAGTTTGAGCTTTGAAAATAGATTTGCAAACTCCACTTTCGGCATGAGCAAATTGCCGGCAAATATATTCGCTTTTATCTCATCCTCATTGGAATAATAATCTAAATCAATCCTCGCTTTATTCAGTTCCTCTCCAGCAGGAAAAAAAACATGATAGAGTTCATGGCACAGCGCGAAATTGGTATTTAATACCGGCATGCTGGTATTGATAACCAAATATGAAAGTGCATCGCCTTTATATACGAAGGCTCCTATCTCGTCATCCCTCAACGGAATTTGTATTACCAGATATTTTCTTTTAATAAGATATGGACTTACAATCTGAAGTACATCACGGACTCCATTCAGAGTTTGCAGGTTTACCTGCTGGCAAAACTGCTCTATATCACCCTCTATTTCTTTTGAATGAGTTTTCCCATATTCCAGTATCCGTCTGAGACGTTCGATTGTCATTGCTCCACCATACCTAAGAATGAATCTTTGGCACTCAGGATTATATCAACATTCTCCATAAGCTCAAGCAACGCATTAGACACCTCGGTCTGTTTTTCCGTAGGACTTCCCGCATAAAACGCAATGCGTGCAGAAGAAGGCGGATAATCGGTCTTCAGTTTAAAATTCTGGTTCAGAAAATATTGAACGCTTCTTCCTGCTGCCTTGCTGAGGGCTTCGAGATCAGATTCCGACGCCGGCTGCTTTCCGGTGAGGATGCGGGATAATTTGTGCTCCTCTATTCCTGACTTACGGCTGATATAGTTCTGCTTGATTTGCAGTGCTGTCAGGAACATATTGAAATTACTGACAAACGTAGACATAGAATTTCTCCCCAAAGAAACTATCCGATAGCAATATTTGATATATCCCTACCCTATAAGTCTACTGTATATCATGATTTTATGCAAGCAAAATCATACTTCTATCGAAAAATGATAGCAAGAACAAGAAATGTAACTCTGCCACTTTCTACAAGACCCTGGCAGGATGTCGTCGGCCACCAACAGGGTGTCATTATCCCCGAGTCGTCAGCAGCGCCCTGTAGATGTCCAGATCGTCTTGAGTTGTCAGCTTCAAATTCTTGTCCGACCCCTTGGAGAAGTATATTTTCTCACCAAGGACATTCATAAGAACACAAGTTGCCGCTGTATTTTCAATATTCCTTTGCTTTGCCTGTTCATGTGCCCACAGAAGTTTTTCCAATGAATATGTGTGTGGTGTCTGGGTGCGGAAAAGCTCTTCACGGGGAATGCTGTCGGAGGACTCAAAACCGTTCTTACTCCTGAATATCGCCTCTATGCACGGCATGGCGGCTACCGCACAGCCATGCTCTTTGTATGTTGCAAGACTGTCAGAAATTATTTCTGCAGAGACGAAAGGACGATTGCCGTCGTGAACCATTATGGTATCCGAAGGATTACACTCTTCCTTTAGTTTCATGAGTCCCATGTAGATGGACTCCTGTCCAGTTTTTCCGCCTGTCACGACCCACTTTAGTTTTGTTATGCTGAATTCACCAGCATACGCTTTCACAGTGTCAATCCATGCAGGAAGCGTCACGACGATAATCGCATCAACCTGGGGATGCTTTTGGAATGCCTCCATCGTGTGGACTATGACAGGACGCCCATCAATATGCAAAAACTGCTTGGGAAGATCAAGATGCATCCTGCTACCGATCCCAGCTGCAGTCAACAAAGCAATTGTCATAACCTGATCTCAACGACTGGATGAACCTTTCTTTTTTCTTCAGAAGGCAGTTTCATGTAATCGCCAAATTCCTGTTCCAGCCAATCCTTGTAGCCCCTCTCTGCCATGAAAGTCCTTCCCTCAAACTGAATGTCGATATACCCGTCATACCATTCCCGCCTGTAGCCCGGGAATCCGCGCGGGACAGGGAAGGTCAGGGCGCGGACAAGTTCCGTAGCACCGTTCCTGTTGCTCGCCCTGACGAGCATCCTGTAGATTCTGTAGATGCCGTCTCCAAACAGGCGGTACAGGAAGGCATACCACATTCTCCACGTCCCCGACTTGCAGGCATGTCGTCCTACGGCTGACCAAAGTATCTTGCGGACGCAGAAGCAGGCGAGCGTATGCAGCTTCCTCGCAATCCTTCCGTCGGGCACCCCGTCGCGAGGAAATATGTCCATAAACACGCCCTGCTCATAAGGCATGTCTTCTTGGTGCTCTCGCAGGAACACGGTTTCCTTCCTGCGCAGCTTCCCATAGCCCCAGCGGTATCCCGGAGTCTCCGCCATGTCCTGGAAGTAGAACTTTTCGTGGTCCAGATCCCTTTCAAGAACGGATTTGAATTTCTCATACTCTTCCCTGAGCATTGAGACATCGGCGTCATCGTCCCAGGGGATGAATCCTCCATTGCGGACCGCACCGAGAAGCGTCCCGCCTGTGAGGCTGTATTTTATGCCGTTCTTACGGCAGACCCTGTCGAACTCGGTGAGAATCTCAAATTCGGCCTGCTGGAGCCTCTTTAGCGTCTGTCCGTCAAGCTCAATCATCTTCTTTCAGTATGTCCAGTGTCAGTTTCAGGCCGTCATCGATGCCGTAAAGTTCCTTCCAGCCGAGGGCGAGGAGCTTCCTGTTGTCCAGAACCGCCCGTGTCGCCTTGCTGTAACCGGCCCGCTCGGTGTCATCGGGAAGCTCGAAGGCAACCTTTGTTCCGGCGAGCGACGCGAGTTTCTGGGCAAGTTCCCGCAGGGTGATGTCCTGCCTCGCGGAGGAGACGTTGTAGGCCCCGCCGTTTTCACCCTTCAGCATGACCGTTATGATTGCAGAGGCGGCGTCGAAAACATCTATGTACGAATAGAACTGGGAACCGTCACTTTTGAGCACGATGTCCTCACCGGAGGCAGCCTTCCTGATGAACTGCGACAGGGCCTTGCTGTCACCGGTCCGCATAGTAGGACCATACACGCGGCACAGGCGGGGGACCACGAAGTCAAGGCCGTACTGCCGGGCGTACGCGCAGCAGAGGCTTTCCCCGGCCCGCTTGCCCTCCGGGTAGCCAGCACGGACGGTATTGCAGTCTATGTAGCCGAGGTCGCCCTCGGAGAACGATGCCTGGTCCGGGCGTGCCTCACCGTAAATCTCGACGGAAGAAAGGAAGACGAACCTCCGTGCGGAATGCAGGCGGGCGTATTCGAGCAGGTTCATCGTCCCCAGAACATTCGCCGTTATCGTGCCTACCGGGTCCGTGCTGTATTGGACGGGATGCGTGTTGCTGGCGGCGTGGATTATGCAGTCGAAATCCCCGGACTCCGGGATGGGGTTGTTCACGTCATGGACGAGCAGGGAAAAGCCTTCCTTTTCCAGATGGCTTTTAAAAGCTTCCCTCAGCCTGTCCTCATTCCGCCCCATCGCTGTCACGGACAGATTCTGACAGGAGCTGCCTAATTCCATAAGGGTATCAACCAAAGGTTTCCCGATCATGCCTGATGCCCCTGCAACTAGTATGCGGGAATCGCAGAGTTTGTCCAGATTGAACGAAGACTGTAAATGGCGGGCTATGGTTTTTATGGAATCGTGATAGATGCTCATATGCCTTTTGCAGACTGCTACAGTTTTTTTTATCCAGCTTCTATGTGGTAGAGTTTGGGTTGCAGCCGAAGCCGCCCTTGCCTTCGAAGGTGCAGACGGATATGAGATTCTCCTGCACGGGGAATACGCGGCAGAGGTAGAAGCAGAGGGAATTGCAGAAGGCCCTGCATTTCCGGTACAGGATATAAAGTGATTCGCGCATGGTTTTAGAGGGCTTCAACCTGTCAGAGGGTAAGTTCAGGAACTGTTCGTGGCAATTACAGGACGCTGCAGATGCAATTCGAGTCTCCGTCAGCAGCATTTGCAATGTCCATCAGGTAATAAGGATTTTTCGATTTGTAAATCAGGGATGACATCCCGGTGCTTGCATCAGGGAACTTTATGTGCTCACTATAAATGCTCACTATAAAAACAGACATTTAGCATCAGACGTCAAATTTTTTTCATGAACTGAAGGAGATTAACGCCGTTCGATTTTGCCTTTCTCTCAGAGAACAAAACAAATCCATTCCGCATATAGAATTCTATGACTTTATGCCTGTCAGAGTCACACTCCAGAAAATAAACAGCCCCGCCAATATATTTCTGGATTTCCCTTACGAAATAATGAATTATCAAGAGCAGTTCCTGTCCGGTAATAAGGGAGTTATTGCCGTCAGCATAGTTCTTTCCGAGCTGAGCAACGAGAACACTCGGCACATTCAGGAAATCTCCGCCACTGTCCTCTGCCGTACGCAATAACCGCTTCAATACTGTTTTAGAAATTTTACTCTTCTGAACCTGTATAAGTTTGTTGGCAAGTGTAAAAAATGCGGTGAATCTATTTTCCGCAAAAATCAAATAGGTTACTGACTGATTTCTGCATTCGAAGCCCAATGCATCATTTCTTAAGAAAGATTCTACCTCTTCATTCAACGGGCAGGAAAAGCCGGAAAACAAACTCTTTACGGCAGCAATTTCTTCTTCCGAGGAAAACTCATTCAGCCTGACTACCGAAAAGGTCTTGCCATCAATTCCTATGGAAATCACTTCTTGATGAACGCCAGAGCCGTCTTTTCCGTAATCTCTTTTACGGAAATGCGGGGAGGCTGGGCAACTGCTTTGTCAGAAGGTGAGTCCAAAATGTCTGCGATAATTTTTGCAGACTTGTCAGACCTGATAACAAGAGGCTTTTTGATGCTTGCTGTTGACATAATGCAACCTCCTTCCAGAAAAAAAGGACTATACGATTAAATTATACGCCGGAGGCTTTCTGCTGTCAAGGTTCCTGCAGGTGCTTAGAGTATATGTCTTCTTGCATTGAGGTCTCATACACTGTCCGTTCCTTCCCTCTGCCGGGCGACGCTGTTGCAGGATGTACCTGTCTCTGCCTGAACCGAAACGGACAATTCCTGCTGCTCCCGCCTGTGCCCGGGGACTCCACTTGCTCCGCCGGGGTCCCAAGCACCACTGCCTGCCTTTTCCCGGCCGGCCGCGAACGGAACATTTTGCACGGAATGTTGTGTTCGAAGCTGGAT
>CAMJZA010000039.1 GCA_946410085.1 uncultured Treponema sp.
CTTACTTCTTGTATGACTGCCGGATTTCCTTGGCGGCGGCAACCATGTTCTTCAGGCTGGGCAGGGTCTCGGCGTTGCCGCGGGTCTTGAGTCCGCAGTCAGGGTTGACCCAGAGCTTCTCGGCGGGAACCTTCTTAAGCATCTTGCCGAGCGCCTCCACGATCTCCTCCTTGGAGGGGATGCGAGGCGAGTGGATGTCATAGACTCCGGGGCCGACTTCCGTGCGGAAGTTGGCGGCCTTGAGGTCGTCCAGGATCGTCAGGTCGGCGCGGGAAGCCTCGAATGAGATGACGTCCGCGTCAAGGTCATCGATGTCCTTGATGATGTCGCCGAACTCGCTGTAGCACATGTGGGTGTGGATCTGCGTCTCAGGCTTGACGGTGGAGTGCACGAGGCGGAAGGCGGGAACCGCCCAGTCCAGGTACTCCGTGTGCCAGTCGCTCTTGCGGAGCGGCAGCTTTTCGCGCAGGGCGGCCTCATCAATCTGGATGATGCGGATGCCGTTCTTCTCCAGGTCAAGGACCTCGTCCTTGATGGCGAAGGCAATCTGCAGGGTCTGGTCCTTCAGGCTGATGTCCTCGCGCGGGAACGACCAGTTCAGGATGGTGACCGGGCCGGTCAGCATGCCCTTCATGGGCCGCTTGGTGCAGGACTGGGCGTAGCTTGACCAGAAGACCGTGATGGCCTCGCGGCGGCTCACGTCGCCCCAGATGACCGGCGGCTTGACGCAGCGGGTTCCGTAGGACTGCACCCATGCGTTCTCGGTGAAGCGGTAGCCGTCCAGGTGGTCGCCGAAGTATTCCACCATGTCGTTGCGCTCGAACTCACCGTGTACGAGCACGTCAATATCCAGTTCCTCCTGCATCTTGATGCAGTCGGCAATCTGCTTCTTGTTGAAGTCAATGTACTGCTGCTCGGTAATCTCGCCCTTCTTGAAGGCAGAGCGGTTGGCGCGGACTTCCTTGGTCTGCGGGAAAGAGCCGATCGTCGTCGTCGGGAAGAGGGGCAGCTTGAACACGTCCTTCTGAATCTTCTCGCGCTCGGCGAAGGCGGGCTTGCGGACAAAGTCATCGTCCTTGAGGGCGGCTATCTTCTGCCAGACGGCCTCGTTGCGGCTGGTGCGCTTGCCGTCAAAGAGCTTCTTGTTCTCCGCAAGGGGAGCGCTGTCGCCGGAAGCAATCTTTGCCAAATCCGCCAGCTCGCCGAGCTTCTCCTCGGCGAAGGAGAAGTGCTTGAGCTCCTCGGCGGGCAGCTTGCTCTCGTTGGCCGTCGTGTAGGGAACGTGCTGCAGTGAGCATGAGGTTCCGATCACGGCGCCCGGGGCGGCCTTCTTTATCTCGGCGTAGAGGGCGGCCTTCTGCTCATAGTTGGCGCGCCAGATGTTCTTGCCGTTGACGATTCCCGCGAAGAGGACCTTGTCCTTGGGGAAGCCCTTCTTGACGAGGTTCAGGCTCTCCTTGCCCTCAACGAAGTCCAGGCCGATTCCGTCGAAGGGAAGGGCCGTGACCGCATCGTAGGAGTCGCGGATGTCGCCGAAGTAGGTCAGGAGGGAAACCTTGACGGAAGAAGCCTTCTTGACCTCGGCAAGGATGTCCTTGTAGAGGGAAGTAAAGAAGGCGGCCTCGTCCTTGCTCACGTCGAACACGAGGGCGGGTTCGGCAATCGTCACCCAAGAGGCACCCTCTTTGGCGAGGAGGCCGATCTCCTTAACGTAGGCGGCCTTGATGTCGGCGGCGTAGTCGGCGGCCTTTCTGCTTCCCGCATAGGTGGCGAAGTGCAGGAAGGTGTAGGGTCCGATCAGGTAGGGCACAGTGTCCACGCCCTGCTTCCTGGCCTCGCGGTACTCGTCCAGGGCCTTGTTGCTGTCGGAAACGGAGAGCTTGACGCCGTCCTCAAGCTCCGGGACCAGATAGTGATAGTTCGTGTTGAACCACTTCTTCATCGGCAGGGCCTTGACGTCGCCCTTGTCGCCCTGATAGCCGTGGGCCATCGCAAAGTAGGTGTCCAGCGGGGAAAGGCCCAGTTTGGCATAACGGGAAGGAATGGCGTTCAGCATGAACGCCGTATCCAGCATGTTGTCGTAGAAAGAAAAATCGTTGGACGCAATAAAGGAAATGCCGGCGTCCTTCTGCTTCTTCCAGCCGTACTCGCGCATCGCGGCAGCTGTCTTCTGAACCTCGTCGGCACTGACTTTGCCGGCAAAATACTTCTCTATGGCGAACTTAAGCTCGCGGTGGGCACCCACGCGGGGGAAGCCGATAACACTTGTCTTTTCCATATTTCAATATACTATCGAATTACTCGGATATATGCAAGACGTTTCTATAGTAGAAATCACGCCGGGCGGGCAACCCGCCCCTATACAGCAATCCGGGGCAGGAGGGCAAAGAGCGCTGCCGCCCGCTCAATCAGGACATAGAGCACGTTCAGGAGGACCGCGCACAGGGGCGACAGGGCGGGAACGGCAAGGCTTACGGCAACGGAAGCAAGGGAAAGCAGCAGGAACAGGCTCACCAGCGGCGTCACGACAAGGCCCGCCAGCATGCCCCCAGGGGCAAAGGTCCCGAAGAGGCAGAGCGAGAGGGGGGCGGTCGCCGCGCAGGCCGCTACAGAGACGGAAAGGGGCGAAGCAAGGGCGGGCGGCAGGACGGGCGTGAGGAAGCGTTCGCAGGGGGCGGCGAGCAGGAGGATGCCCGCCGTGGCAGCATAGGAGAGCATGAATGCGGGAGTGTGTGCGTCCTGCGGCCGCAGCAGCAGGTGCACGAGGAACACGGCCGCCAGCACGGCCCTGCCGTCTGCACCGGGAACAGCGGAGCGGGCGCAGACGGCAAGCAGGAAGAGGCACAGGAAGGCCCGGAACAGCGAGGGGGAAAGTCCGGCAAAGAAAACGAACAGGCCGATGCCGAGCAGGGCGGGCAGGAAGCAGTGCCGCTGCGAAAAGGCAAACAGGCGGGCAGCGGAAAAGCCCCGGGAAGAAAGGCCGAAGAGCGACGAAAAAAAAGCAAGGTGCATGCCGCTCAGGGCAAGGATATGCGACAGGCCTGCCCGCCGGAAGGATTCGACCAGGGCAGGATCAAGGTATTCCCGCGAGCCGGAAAGCAGGGCAAGCACAAGGCCGCCCGCCCGCCCCCAGGCAGCGGGCAGGCGCTTAAAGGCCAGGCGGGCACGCGCCCGGCAATACAGGAGGGCGGCCGGCAGCCCCCTTCCCCAGCCGAGCTCCTGCGCCCCGGTCACCTCAAAGACGCCCTTCTTCCCGTTCCAGGCACCCGTCACGCGGAACGAAGCGCCGTCTTCCATTAAAAGCCCCGGGCTGCCGGAGCATCCGGACGCCCCGGAATGCAGGCTGCCGGAATACAGCTGCCCGGGAAAGAGCGACTCAACGAGCGGGGCAGGAAGCGACAGCGAAAGGCTGCCGGCCGCATCACTGGCAACGCTTCCCCCCGAAAGCCTGCCGTAGGAGCGGAATACTGCCGCCGCACAGCGGTAGGGGGCGCCGGGAACAGCTGCCGACCGTGCAGGGCTCGCGCAGAGCCGGCAGTCAAGGACGCAGGCGGAAGACAGGGGGACGAGGGACGCATAGGCATCCCGCCCCCTCACGGACAGCAGGGGACAATAGACGCAGACGGCGCAGAGGAATGCCGCCGGCAGCAACGGATTTGTTTTTACCACTTGAGTTTTGCGAGGGCAAGACGTGCCGCATCCGTCACATCGCTGGGATAGTCCAGATATGTCACGGAAAGCAGGTAATCGAATGCAGCCTTATCCCCCAGACCTCCCAATGCTTTGATGACGGAAAGCACAACGGCCTCCTCGGGGACAGCCCCCGACTTCATGTCATTGTTGAGGGAATCAAGGTAGTGGGAAAGGAAGCGGCCCGTGTCAGGACAGGAGACCTGCGCCATATCCGCAATGAGCGTACAGAAGCAGTCCGTATCCAGCAGTCCCCAGGCATAGCTTTTTGAAGCGATGGCAAAGGAATCCGCAATGTCCTGGGCCGACCGGGTCCAGCGGCAGGATGCGGCAAGCGAGACGGACCGGGCATACAGCAGGGCATCTTCCTTTGAGGCAAACACACCCTTTTCATCCCTCGCACTGTTTATCTGATCGGAAAGCAGCTTTTCTGCAACTTTACCCTTTATTTTTTTCGGAATTCCCGCATTGGACGCAATAATGGAAAGAATCTTCAGGCGCTGCGCCGTGCCCGCACTGTCCGTTATCTTCAGAATTTCGTTCTCGGCGCCGGCAGCAAGGGGTGCAAAGGAATCTTCCAGCAGCTTCCGGTGGCTGCTCCAGACATCCATCAGGTCAGCGATGAACATGATGTTGAACGACACCCGGTTTCCGTGCTCCTGCAGGATGCCCAGGCTCTTTTCCACGAGCGGGTCCATCGTGTCCTTTCCCGGATTGTCTGCCTCCTCCTGAGCCCGGGCGGCGACAAAGGCATTCACGGCTTCCAGGTTTCCGGGGCTCAGGTCTGCAGCAAACATGTCCAGTACGGCACTGCGGACGGACTGGGAAGAAAACGTCCGGAAAGCCTTCTCCAGATTCCGTGATGCCTTTTCTTTCTTGTCGGGAGGGAGGACCTTTATGTCGAGGAATCTGATGCTGCTTTCCAGCAGCTGGTCCAGATCCCTGTCATCACCGATTTCATCATGGGTCGCGACGGCAAAATCAAGCGCTTCGCCGATGAAGATGTTGTCCGAGGAGGCAGCGGCCTCTTTGACCGCCTGAATCTTGTCGGCAATGTTGCCCTTCAGGAATTTTTTCCGGTAGGGAGAAGCACAGAGAACGCTGCAGATAAGAGAACATACAAGGGCAGAAGCTATACACGCCTTCGTCGTCATATCCCTCCCCGATGAACGGGGTTACACCGGCAGACCGTCTATCATGTTCTGCTGCACGGACCTCGTTTTTTCGGCAAGCTCCGCATCGGAAGCTATCGACCCGAACAAATCGGCGTTACTCACGGAAACGGCCTCTTCCTTCTTTTCCGCAGCAGCCTTCAGTTCCGCAACCGGATCAACGGCAGCTATCTTGCCGTATATGTAATTCAGCAGCGTATTGCGCATCTCGTCTTCGGTATAGGTACATTCAAAGTGGAGCTTTGACTCGTTCTTGTCCTTGTCATATTCCACCGAATGAACGACGCCGAACATCACGATCTGGATGCTGCCCAGGAGGAACTGTATCTTTATCCTCGTATTACCCTTTCCCTTGCCCGGGAGGCGGATAAGGGCGCCGGACTCGCTGATGTCGGCAAGGCAGCAGGGCGTTCCGTCTTCGTCTGCATCCACTTTCGTATAATCAATTTCCGAGGATTTGATTACAAACAGGGTTGCATCTATCGAGCACTCGCAGCGGACGGCCTGCCGCTTCTGAATGCGGTCAAGCTTGGACGTATGGTTCAGCATGATGCAGGGCTTGCCGTCAAAGGTACCCGTATCGTCCACCGTCGTGTCGAACGCATAGCAGGCATCTCCCTTGCGCCACATATACACCGTAACAAGCTTTCCCCGCCACTGATTCGGGGGCAGGATTTCGCTTTTCGTTGCCGTCCCCATCTTGAGGACCTTCTTGGGCAGCTCAATCTCAATGCGGCGGCCGTTGTTCATGACGACGGACGCATAGACGCCCCGGCCGGGGAATATGACGGAAAGCCGCTGACCGGACTCGAGCGCCGCAGTCGTCTGGATGTGCGAACTCTCGTCCCCTTCAAGGGCAACCCGGGTCCGCAGCTTGTTGAGCTTGGAAACAAGGACCTGGCCGCCGGACGCAACCGCCCCGCCCCGCCGGATTTCGGAAAGCACCATTGCGATGACCCGGTTCAGGGTCGGAATGGAATCATAGAGGGAAAGGGGATCCAGAATGCCCAGCTTCCGGATCGTCTTCCAGATAATGCCGGTTTCGGAAAAGCGGAAACCGTTCTCACGACCTTTCGCATAAAAAGCTATCTTTTCACTGAATATGGAAATAAGCCTGAGAACTCCAATGATTACGAGGATAACGATAAAAATAATGAGTAAAACAGACTTGACGCTCAAAACAACCCCTTCCCTCTTTTTTACTTTTATTCTATAATTGGGATTATATCATAGAATATCGTCGTACAAGGCGACTTTTTTCATATTGTACCAGCTTTTTCATGAAATTGAAATATCTTTCTTTCGAATTTCTACTAATTTTTCTGTGTCTGGTCCTGCCGCCCCTCTTTACGCCCGCATCAGCCGTCCATGCAGCCCCCCGATTCGGCTGGGCAGGCGCACAGTCACTCGTGCTGGCCGTCCTGCTGGCCCTCCAGCTGCACCATATCATGCCCCCGGCGGAGTCATCTGCGCTGCCGGATGCAATGCCCGTTGCACTGTGCCGGAAAAAAAGCCCCCTCTTCCAGTGCATCGCCACCGCCACCGTCAGCTTCGGCATCCTCATGCTCATCTATGCGGCGGTGGAACTGGGGGGGCTGACCGTGATGCGGCTGCTGCAGCGGGGAGAACTGCCGGCAGCTGAGCGGACCGTCACGGGAGTGCGCCAGTGGCTTTCTGCCGCCACGGCACTCGCTGCCGGGGCCTTCTACGAGGAATGCCTGTACCGGGCCTTCCTGCCGGACGTCTCCCTGCTCCTCCTTGCCGGAACCCGGGAAGCCTTCTTCCTGCGGCATGAAAAAGTCCTGACGGCCGTCACGGAAGGCATCTGCGCCCTCCTCTTTGCCTTTTCCCACCGCTACCTGGGCATTCCGGCGGTCATCAACGCCCTCCTCTGCGGCATCGTGCTCCGCCGCTGCTATACGAAAACCGGGCGCATCCTCTGCGGAACCGCGGCACACTGCTGCTACAACCTGACCCTCCTCGCCTTCTCCTCCCTCGCCGCTGCCGTCAGTACTGCGGGATAAGTCTTGCACTGCTGCACGGTGCATGCTATATCGATTTTGACCTGTTCGGTGAGGACGATAAGCCCGGCGGAAGGCAGTTCTACCACCGGGCAATGATGCGACTGGACGACGGGACGGTCTTTGCGGACCGGCTCCAGATACGCTTCTTCAGCCTGAAGGTGCCTGACCGCGTGGACAAAAGCTTGCAAAAGGCCGCCAACTGGTGTACGTTTATAGGAGGGAACAGCAATCCAAAGGTTCTGGAGAAGCTGGAGAAAGATGCTGGCTGGAAGGAGGATTTGAAAGTGGCACTCAATACTGCAATACGGCTCAGCGCGGAGGAACGGGCCTGGGCCTACCACCTGTCGATGGACCGTGCCGAGACCGACTACCGGAACGGGATCAAGTATGCCAGACTGGATGCCAGGGAAGAGGCCCTCAAGGAGACCGCCCGGAACTTGCTTGATATGGGCTTGCTTTCCCACGAGCAGATTGCTCAGGCAACCGGCCTGTCCCTTGCGGACGTAGAGCAGCTGGCCAAATAGAAAGAAGCGGCCGGGAACCCCAGCCGCCTTTGAATCTCCGGTTAGGGGCGGAGCTTCCCCAATGCTCAAAATATACAACGTCCTCCACATGCAGTCAAGCTGGACGACAGCCTCTTGCCGGGAACAGGCCCCGGCCCGCTCCTATACAGTTTTCCAGTTCCATGCTATACTTGCTGCATACGGCAGCGGAGGTGCGGCACATGGGAATCTACCTGAACCCCAACAATGAGAATTTCACCCGGACTACAAAGCGGGACATCTATGTGGACAAGACGATGATGATAAGCGTGCTGAACCGCTTCATGGAGACGGACAACACCTACATCTGCGTGTCCCGGCCGCGCAGGTTCGGCAAGACCATAGCGGGCAACATGCTCTCGGCCTACTACTCCAAGGGTGCGGACTCAAGAAAGCTGTTCGCCCCCTACAAGATAAGCCGTGACCCGGGCTTTGAGAGCAATCTGAACAAGCTGAACGTCATACAGATAGACATGAACAGCGAGTTCAGGAACGAGCTGGAAAAAGACAGTCTGATCGACAAGTTGCAGGACAGGATTGCCGGGGAGTTCGCAAAGCAGTTCCCGGACATCGACTTCGGCAAGAAGGAGTCGGTGGGCAACTGCATCCTCAAGGCCTATGCTGAAAAAGGCGAGAAGTTCGTCATCATCATAGATGAGTATGACGTGCTTGTGCGCGAGGAAGTGAGTAAGGAGCTTTTTACACAGTATCTGGATTTCCTGAACGGGCTGTTCAAGAGCAATACCCTCCGCCCCGCCATATCACTGGCATACATAACGGGCATCCTGCCTGTCGTACGTGACCGGGTGCAGTCCAAATTGAACAACTTCGAAGAATATACGATTCTGGATGCGGGAAAGCTTGCCGAGTTCATCGGATTCACCGCGCCGGAGGTGCAGGCCCTGTGTGCGGAGTACAAGGCGGACTTCAGGGAGTTCCAGCGCTGGTACGACGGCTATCATCAGCGGGGCTACGAGATATACAACCCCGAATCCGTGGTGAAGTCGCTGAGGGGCGGAGCCTGCGAGAACTACTGGAGCAAGACTTCGACCTACGCGGTCATAGCCGACCGGATACAGAAGGACCTTGCAGGCATCCAGGAGGACGTTATCCGCATGCTGGCAGGTGAGAGCGTGGACGTGAACGTGACCCGCTACATGAACACGATGACTGACTTCACGACGAAAAGCGACGTGTTCACCTATCTGATACATCTGGGCTACCTCGCATACAACCGCGAAGAGGAGACCTGCCGCATTCCCAACAAGGAGGTGCGGCAGGAGTGGTTCAACGCGATAGAGGCCAAGGATGAATATGCCGTCACGAACAGGATAATCCAGTCCTCCAGGGAACTGCTTGCCCAGACACTGAAGCTGAACGCGGAGGCGGTGGCAAAGTCATTGGACGAGAGCCACATTCATGTCACATCGAACCGCTCCTATAATAATGAGGATGCCTTGCAGTCGGCGATATACCTGTCGTACATCTATGCACTCAACAAGTATACGGTGATAAAGGAGATGACCACCGGAAAGGGCTTCGCGGACGTCGTGTTCATACCCTTCGTACAGGGCATTCCCGCGATGATAATCGAGCTCAAGCGCAACGGCAGCACCGAGAGTGCCTTGACGCAGATTCGGGAGAAAAAATACTTCGACTCGCTTTCGGCATATGCGGGGGATTTGCTGTTCATCGGGGTGAACTACGACGAAAGCTCCAAGACCCACGAGTGTGCCATCGAGCGTTTTTCCAAGACAGCCGCCCCTGCATCTGGACTTTAAGAACGGCATCCCCTATACTGGACTCATGCGAATCCCAGACCATCTCCGCGCCGGGCAGACCATCGGCGTATGCGCCCCCTCCTTCGGGGCAACGACGGAACCCTACATCAGCCGCTTCGATTTCGCGGTCAGGCAGTTTGAAACGGCCGGATACAGGATACGGGCGGGGGCAACCTGCCGCATGAGCGACGGCTACGGCATCAGTACGTCGCCGGAACGGGCTGCCCGGGAGCTTGAGGCCTTTTACCGGGACAGCGGCACGCAGGCCGTCATTTCCTGCGGCGGCGGGGAGCTCATGTGCGAAACCGTCGGCTGCATCGACTTTGCAAGGATCGGGGAAGCCCGCCCCAAATGGTTCATGGGCTATTCGGACAACACGAACTTCATCTTTCCGCTGGCGACCATTTCGCAGGTTGCCGGTATATACGGCCCCACCTTTACCGGCTTCGGCAAGCCCTGGGAACAGGCGGAACTCGACGCACTCTCCCTGCTGGAAGGGACGGCAAGGACCGTACACGGCTATCCCCGCTTCCAGAGCCCCGACGCGGACGAACGGGCCGCAGCAGCAGACCCCCTCGCACCCTATGTCCTGGACTGCGAAAAGGTGCTGCACAGCTTCGTGCCCGCAGGCGGTACGCTCAGGCCGGCGGACCGGGAGCAGGAACTGACCGGCTCGGGCATCCTGCTCGGGGGCTGCCTTGACGTGCTGGCAAACCTCTGCGGAACAAAGCTGGACAATATGGCAGCCTTCAACCGCAGTCACGATGCGGTCATCTGGGTGCTGGAATCCTGCGACGGCAACCCCATGGAAATCCGCCGGCAGCTCTGGCATCTGGAAAACGCAGGCTGGTTCGACAGGGCCGTGCTCTTTGTCATCGGCCGCCCCCTCGCCTCCTGGCAGCAGTCGATGATGGGGCTGGACCAGTACAATGCAGTCACCGGCATACTTGCCCGCCATGAGGTTCCGGTCATACTCGATGCGGACGTCGGCCACATCAGCCCGGCAGTCCCCCTCATCATCGGGGCGGAAACGAAAGTGACCGCACGGGGAAACGAACTGCAGTTCGACTTCCGGAGCGATTCCGAGTCCTGTACCCGGCAGTAGGTAGAAGCGCGGACCTGCCCTTGTACAATCTGCCGTAAAGGGATATACTGCTTTTTACATGCTACGGAAGTTCCTCTCGTTCTGCATCGTCCTTGTCCTCGCCCTCGCCCCTGCCTCGGCAAAGAAAAAGAAGGCTGCCGCAGCACAGGAAGAAGCGGGTCCATACAGCGAAGCGAATGAAGCTGATGCAGCCGTCACGGAAGAAGCTGAACCCGATTACAGCAGCCTCACGGTCGAAAAGCAAAAGCCCGTCAAGAACAAAGACACAAAGATAAACTGGGTAACCGGCCTTACCTCCCCCTTTGCCCACCCCCTCGTCATCGGTTCCTACAACCGCTTCGTCCTGAAGAGCGACTGGGCGCTCGTCGAATGGGAAGACGTAAACCACTACCGGAAGATGAAGTTTGACCACGACTGGTACTGGACGAACTTTGTCCTGCACCCCTATCAGGGAAACCTCGCCTACATGGGCGCACGGAACGCAAACTTCAACTTCATCGGCGCACTCGCGATGTCGACCGTCAGTTCCACCATCTGGGAAAACTTCTTTGAGAAAAATGCGCCTTCCATAAACGACATGGTGTATACGACCATCGGCGCCTTTTCCATGGGAGAAATGCTCTACCGCCTGTCCATCAACGCCTCGGACGTGTGGAAGCCGCTCGGCTACCTCTTTAACCCGATGCGGCTCTATACCGACTTCACGACCGGCCACAAGCCTCAGGGACCGCACAATGCAATTTACCGCCTGTCTTTCAGCCCCTACTTCAGCACGGGACTGGGCATAACCTATTACGATTCGGGCTACGCCAACGACATCAGGAGCCTGCCCATCGGGAGCGGCTCGATTGAAGAGCTCTACCCAGCCCTGATCGGACTGGATGCCTACGTCGAATACAACGATCCCTACGGCCACGAATCGAACACGCCTTACAGCCAGTTCGAGATGAACTTCGGCGGCGGCCTCGGCGTTTCCTCCGGCAAGGGATTCAAGCCAGACGAGCAGAAGAAGGGATACGACATCCACCTGTTCAGCAACGGCATCCTCTTCTCCCGCACCAGACCCGAAGAAAAAGAGACGGACACGACAATCGGCATGTCGATGAACTACGACTTTGTCTGGAAGAACTTCTACGAGTTTACCTCGCTCGCTCCCGGCTTTGTCTTCAAGCAGCGGAAGCGGCTCCAGTCCGCGACGCTCGAATACCAGGCCCACCTCGGGCTGAACCTGCTCGGTACGACCGACATGTTCTTCATCCGCCGCAACCTGTACAAGGGCGAGGAACTCCGCTCCTACTCCTATACGTCGGGGCTTGAGGCGGTCGGCGTGTTCAGGAGCCGCTGGGACAACGGGGACTTCCTCGACATATCCCTGCACAGTTACCTCTGCTATGACCTGCCCGATGTTGACGTGGACTACGAGCCGCGGGGCATTGAGCTCATAAACTGCCTCCAGCTCGCCTACGAGCTCCCCCTGAGCAGCGCCATCTCGGTCGGATTCAAGAACGAGCTGTACACGAAGAATTCCTGGTACCAGAACTACCCGCACGCAAATGCCTTCTGCTATTCAGGCGGCATCTACGTCCGCTGGAACCTCAAGAAGTAGTCCCAATTCCTTTCGCCGCTACACGGTGCCGGACCAGCACGCCCCCTGTCCTCCTGCATGTGCACGGCCTTAGCCTGTCTTGACCCACTTTTTCAGCTTGCTTTTGCTGAACTTCCCGGCACGGATTGCCTCCTTCACTTTTTCGCTGTCAAGCAGCCAGGGGTCATCCTGCTCGCGCAGGGCTTCCAGCAGTTTGTGCCAGTTGAACAGGCGGACGTGTTCCCGTTCCGCTTCCGTCATGATCCCGCCCTCGTGGTAGAGTTCCCAGAGAATTTCTGCGGCAAAGCCGTCCTGCTCCTCCAGTGCCGCCGTGTAGGGATAGATTGCCCCGGAGGGCCGCTCAGCCCCGGCAGGATAGGCGAGCACCGCGGCAGGGCGGTTCTTCCTGAATTCCAGCAGGACCCCCCGGCCGCCGGGCAGATACAGCTCCTTCCCCTCCCCGAAGTCAGGGGAAACGAACAGGCGGATCAGGCCGCCGCCGGGGTCCGTTCCGCCGGCAGCAGGCAGTTCCATGCGGAAGTAGTCGACGGGCAGCCCGTCCGCCTCGGACGCACAGAGGCCGGAAACCGGCGAGGAGCAGGAGACGCATGCCGCACAGAGCAGGAAGGCGGCGAACGCCATGCACGCGAGCAGGCCCAGGCAGAGCAGCCAGACCAGCCACTGGACCGGGGGCAGCCGCCGCAGGAAGCCCGACCGGAAAACAGATTCTATGTGTTTCAGATGTTCCATATACTGAACATCTGCGGAACACTCCCATAAATGTCAGCTTTACAGGACAGCTTTGCAGAAAATTTTTTGCCGCAAACCGTGCGTCTGGCCCTTTTCAGCCTTCCTCCGGCTGATATTTTAGGTTAGATTTTATGTGCTTCAATGCACTGGCTTGACCAGTTTTTGGAGATGCCCTATACTTGCCGAATGCTTGTAAAATACGTGATCGTTTTCTTCATTTCCATGATTCCGCTCATCGAACTGCGCGGAGCCATCCCCGTTGCAGCTGCCTGGGGCCTCATGCCGACCGACAACCTGCCCCGGCTCATCATGACCTACGCCCTGTGCATCGTGGGAAACATGCTGCCCGTGCCGGTCATCTACCTGTTCGCGCGGAAATTTCTGGAATGGGGGCAGGACAAGAAGCTCATCGGCGGCATCTGCCGTTTCTTCCTGACAAAAGGAGCCCGTGCCGGGCAGAAGCTTGAAGCAAAGGCAGGCAGGGGCCTGTTCATCGCCCTCCTCCTCTTCGTCGGCATTCCCCTGCCGGGAACCGGTGCATGGACGGGAACGCTCGCCGCAAGCATTCTGGACATGAAGTTCAAGCCCACCGTCCTTGCAGTCACCGGCGGCGTCCTGCTTGCGGGCGTCATCATGCTGCTCGCAAGCCTCGGCGTCCTGGGAGCTGCCGGAGCCATACTGAACTGACGCTCAGACGGCATCGTCCCCCTGATACATGACCAGACGGTAGCTGCGCTTTCCGCTCCGCTCAATGAGGAGCCGCCGGCCCCGCTCGGAACCGCATATCCTGCGGAGTTCACTGATATAGGAATACAGGACGCCCGTCTTCTGCGACGAAAACTCGTTCCAGAGGTCCGTACAGATGCGTTCTTCCGAAAGCTCTTCGCCCAGGTGCTCATACAGGTACTTCAGGACGCGGAAGCGGGAATTGTGTATGCCGTGCTTCTGCCGGAATCCTTCCAGAAACAGCTCCTTCTCCCGCCCGGGACCGAAGTCCTCATCCTCCTCATCATCGCTCAGTTCGGGCGGTTCGTTCAGGAGGCGGACGTAGGGCTGAATGTCGGGAGCACTTATCACGGCATCTATCTCACCGAACAGGCGTATGAGCCCCGCAAGCTTCTCATCGGGAATATAGGACTTGATGTGCCTGACCAGCTTGCCGTACCAGTATTCCGCCCGGTGTCCCGCCCGGGCAAAGGGAGTATTATAGTAGATGAAGGGGAATACCCGTTCCATCTCGATCATCCGCTCAAAGGGATTCAGTTCATCATTCAGGAAGGCAAGGTAGTCCGCCATCAGCAGGTCTATGCGGGACGGCCCTTCATCGTATGCCGCCTCAAGGAACTTCCTGGCATTCGTAAACGTTGCAACGATGTAGTTGTACCGTGACCGGAGGCGTTCGGCAATCCGCTTACCGACCTTTTCCTGGGTTGTCAAGAGCAGCAGGATCATTTCTTCACCGCCTCTTCCCGCTTCAGGGGAATCTCAACGATAAGGGTATCCTGATACCACTGGGTTTTGAGTCCCGTGATGAACTCCTTCGTCTCGTAGCCCCCGCAGGAGGCGCGGACATGGACGGCATCTTCCCCCGCAAGCAGGGCTTCATCGGCTTCCGCAAGGGGAACCCATTTTCCCCGCCGGTCCCGTATCTCAAAGACAGAGTCCTCCGAAATGTCCACGCCGCTCGCTGCGTCAACGGCATGGGGCTGCAGGATCTTCACCCGCCGCTCGCCCTTAAAGGAATCAAAGTCGAGCACCAGCTTCCGCCCCCGCTCCAGGCTGACGCTCTTCCAGTACACGTAGGGCCCCAGCGCAATCTTAACCAGATAGCTGCCCTCTTTCAGGTAAACAGGCCGGGTACCGTAGCGCACGAACTTGTCATCGGACTGCTTCTTGTCCTCAAAAAAGCGGCGTTCCTTGTTCAGGAAATCCACGTCGGGCGCATTCTCCGCATCGTGAAAGATATATGCAGTCGCCGGAAGGTCAGTCGCATAGCTGCCCCCGCTGTAGCTGGTTTTCTGGGGAACCTGGATTTCCAGCTTCATCGAGGCAACCCAGGGACTCAGGATTGTCGCATGGAAAATGCCCGTCAGGTAACCGGCCGCTCCCAGCAGGAGGGCACAGATGATGATGACACTGACGACGGTCCGCTTGTATTTGGAAGAAAGGGATGACAGGTCAACCGTCTTACCGTTCTTGAACTTGAGGTGATAATAGTTGATTCTGCTCTTGCCTGCCACGGACGCCTTGAGCGCAGACTTCAGGTAGCCCCGGGTCTGCGGGCTGAACTGCCCCAGGTACCTGCTCACCGCCTTTATGACCGCATCCATGTCCTTGTAGCGCTTTTCCTTGTCCTTCGCCATCATCTTAACGATGAGGTGGTTCACGGCGACCGGTATGGTCCTGTCACGCTCAATCGGCTTGATGTAATTGCCCTGCGTGATCTTTGCCAGAATTTCATTGACGGACTCTCCCACAAAGGGCTTGTCGGCAAAGAGCATCTCGTAGAGCATGACCCCCATCGAATAGATGTCGGTCTTCTTGTCCACCGTGCTCGTATCGGCAATCTGCTCGGGCGACATATAGCTCGGCGTTCCCATCGTGGCTCCCACCTGCGTCACAATGGTAGAAGTAATGTCCTGCTTTGCCGAAGCCGTTTCCTTCTCCTCAAAGTCCCGTTCATCGCGGGAAATGCCGAAGTCCGTCAGCTTCACGTCTCCGTCCTTGGAGATGAGTACGTTGTCGGGCTTGATGTCCCGGTGGATGATGTTCTTGTTGTGGGCAGCCCGCAGGCCCTTGCAGATATCGAGGAAGATATACAGGGCAAGTGAAACCGGCAGGCCCTTCTGCTTTTCTATGAGGCTGGACAGCGACATACCGTCCACGAACTCCAGCACGATGTATTCGGACGCCCCTTCCTTGAGGAATTCATAGGTGCTGACGACATGCCGCTCATAGCGCAGCTCGCGCAGGATCCTGACTTCCCGCTTGAAGCGCTCGCGGGCCGTCTTCTGGCGGATTTTCAGTTCCTTGATGACGACCCGGTCTTTCTTTTTGGGGTCCAGCACGGTATCGTAGGCAAGGTACACCTTTCCCTGCCCGCCTTCCGCAAGCAGTTCGAGCGTCTGATACTTGCCGATGTTCACCGGAATGAACGCATCCTTCTTTGCGGCAGTCTGCAGGAGACCGCCGGACCCGGGCCTTGCGGCAGCAGGCCTTACCCCGGCTGCGGTTCCCGCAGGCCGCACGGCAGCAGGCCTGGCAGCGGCCGTACCGGCCCGCCCCCGCTGCGGTGAAGCCACCTTTGTTTCATTCATATAAAAATCCCACCCGGCCCCTCAGCACTTCAGCCCTGAGGAGCCTCCACTTTTTTATGTATATCCCGCACGAGGGGAATAATATCTTTTTCCAGGTCAAAGGGCCTGTCAGCCGAAATGTAGACGATGTTCATTTCATGAGGGTTGTGAATCTGCACGTAGTGCCCGTCCTGCCGGAGGGCATAGGGGCCTTCCACCGGCCGGTGCCCGCCGAACCAGAGGGCGTCTGCTTCCTGTCCCCCGGTGAGGGCGGCAAAGTTTCCTGCAACGCTCCCCTCTTCTGCCCCGCCGTTCGGCGTCCAGGTAAAGGACAGGACCACTTCATCCCGGAGATCCCGGTCATGGTAGTTGATGATTTCATCCCTGCTGAATCCGCATGCAGGCTCCGCATGGCTCACGCAGAAGCGGTCAAAAACGGCGACAATCGGCAGGGACGTCTCAAAGCTGCGCACAAGCTGCAGGACGGAAGCACCGTAGACTTCCTGCATGAAATCCTTGACCATTTCACCTTCCATCACATATTTCCGGAAGGAATGGTCGCCCATGCCCTCAATGTTCATCACGTTCTCGTGGTTCCCCTTGAGAAAATGGAAATGGGCAGGAAAGGCACACTTCAGTTCCATCACCGGCATCATCGTCGCCAGTCCGAGCCGGATTTCCTCCCGCATGGAAGGGCAGTCAATCCGCCCCTCCCGCCAGGCATTATATGACGCAAGCCAGCGCTCATAGTCCGCCCCGGGCAGTTCGGTATGCACCCCGTCGCCCACACAGACGACGATGAGCCTGCCCTCATTCAGGGCATTCAGGACATCCAGCCCCTTCAGCTTGCAGGCCAGCAGGCGGATCAGAAAGTCGGGCCGGGCATGCAGGTCGGGGACGATAACGACGGGAAGGACCAGTCCGTCCCGGAAATCCAGCAGACCGCCCGGCTCACCGCTACGGGCAGACGGCCGGTAGGAAGCATCTTCTTCCTTATATACCGTAAGAACCCTATTGAGGAGACTGATCAAATCTTCCCCGGAGGGAAGTTCCGCACTGTTCCGGCAGGCCAGAATGCGGGAACGCAGAGCGGCAAGCTCTTCCGACGTCAACATCAGGGCATCGCCCTAGGACATCTCGATGATGGAAGCGCCGACGGTAATCTTGTCGCCCGGGTTGAGCCGGATGTACTTGTCCAGCGGAATGCGGCTGCCGTTCACAAAGGTTCCGTTCGTGGACTCTTCATCCTTCAGGAAATACGAATCCTTGATCTTCTGAATGATGCAGTGATGGCGGCTGGCAAGCCTGTCGTCAACGACGACGTCATTATCGCTGTCGCGCCCGATCGTTATTTTTTCGACAAGCTTTATCTTCTGCTTGTTGAACACCAGATATGAATGATCGTTCTTCTTGACCTCGCTCATTGCGGCAAGATGTTCTCCCAGAGGAGTACCGGTTCCGATAGTTGTCTCTGTCATGCTTTCAGTATAGCACGTCCCGGCAAATCCGACAAGGGTACGAACCGGCCTGTCGCAGGGCCCCCGTAGTCTATGCGCAGGGGCCCCGTAGTCTATGCGCACAGGCCCCATAGTCTATGCGCACAGGCCCCGTAGTCTATGCGCACAGGCCCCATAGTCTATGCGCAGGGGCCCCATAGTCTATGCGCAGGGGCCCCCGGGCATTTTCTGCGAAAATTCTCCCCTGCCCCTTCATTTTTTCAGAAAAACGGAGTATACTGTCTGTATTATCCGGGAAAGTCCCGGTATTCCTGACAGTTTTAAGGAAGAAAACAGGAGGATATATGAATATCAGAAGGTTCATGGTCGCCGCGGCCGCCCTCAGCCTGACGGCAATGCTTTCAGCGGCAGCCCTCGGGGTTGACGAAGAAGAAATCCGGGTTACGGGAGACGTCGGAACCATACAGTTTGAAAACTATACCGGCCCCCATACGGTCATAGAGACGGTGGAAACCATCACCGAAATAGGACGCGGACTGGGCCGGCAGGTATCCCGCAGCGTCACGAAAGAAGGCTCTTTTAACCTGAACGGCAAGTATTCCATAATCCATGCCATAGACGAGAACGAGCAGGGCAAGTTCGATGCGGACATCCTCATCCTGAGTCCGAATGCCTCGGTTGACCACATCAGGAACCTGCGCCGCATCATTGCAGGCTACCTGTCGGCTGCCTACGGCTACAGCAGCAACGATGCAATGACCATCGCAACCTTCGTCACCGTCTACAATGCGGTTTACCGGCAGAAGCTCGACGTATTCCAGGAGCGCTACAAGACCGTCGTCACCAAAAACCTCACGAAGGAAAAGTGCGGTCTTTCCACCAAATGGAACGAATGGCCGGGCAAGACCCAGATCGTCATCCCCCTCAACGACGTCAGGGGCGGTATTTCCACGATTGATACCTCCGTCATCAGTGACCGGAACGTCGTGGACAACATGCGCGAGGAGAACGACAAGGGCGTTGACGTCCGCCAGGAGATGGTGGACATAAAGGAACGCGAGGCAGAACAGGCGGCCGAGAAGGCAGAGCAGGCAGCCGAAGCGGCAGACCGGGAACAGCAGAAGCTTGCCGAGCAGCAGAAGGCACAGCAGCAGGCCCAGCAGAAGGCAAGCGACGCCCAGAAGGCAGCCGACAAGGCAGACAGCGCCGCACAGACCGCCCAGAACAAGGCAGACAGCGCACAGCAGAAGGCAGACAGCGCCAAGGATAAGGCCGACGATGCCAGGCAGAAGGCTTCTGAAGCCCAGAAAAAGGCTTCCGAGAATCCTGACGATGCTGCAGCCCGGGCTG
The DNA here is from genome assembly GCA_946410085.1 of uncultured Treponema sp. Classification (GTDB taxonomy): domain Bacteria; phylum Spirochaetota; class Spirochaetia; order Treponematales; family Treponemataceae; genus Treponema_D. The sequence goes on from CAMJZA010000039.1 coordinate 18,753, forward strand.
CAGCTCAGAAGGCTCAGGACGATGCAAAGAAAGCCCAGGACGAGGCTCAGAAAGCCCAGGACGAGGCTCAGAAAGCTGAGCAGGCCAGGAAGCAGGCTGAGCAGGATGCGCTGGCAGCCCAGAAAGCCGCCGATGAAGCCGCAAAAAAGGCTCAGGCAGAAGCCGAGGCAACTGCCGCACAGCAGGAGAAGGCAGACGCAGCAGAAGCGGTCGTCAAGGAGCATCAGGATTTTGCTGACAAGAAGGAAGCCGAAGCTCAGGCAGAGCGGACCGAGATAGCAAAGGACAAGCAGGCCCTGCTCGAAGAAGCCCTTGCAGTCGACGAAGGCAATGCAATCATCGGCCTCAAGGTTGTCAACGAGACGAAGGACCTGAGCCAGATGGTCAAGGTGAGCATGGCAGACGGAAGTACGCTCAAGCTGTCTCCCGTCAACGTCGTGCACGAGCGGACCATCTTCCCCGTTGCCAGCCCCGTCATTGAGGACGCAAAGGAGTCTTCCGTACAGACAGCCGGCATTTACTATGTCGCCATCTGTGGTGACGGCTCTTCAAGCTCCAACAATGCGGTCAAGCTCTGCCTCCTGGATTCCATGAACATGGAGATTCAGAAGGAAAGCAATGAGATGGTTGCCAACGACAGCGTCCTCGTGACCGACGGCAGCGGCTTCTACTACTGTGTCATTCAGGACGGCTCAAGCTATGTCGTCGCCAAATACAATAAATCGCTCCAGCTGCAGGTGAAGAGCCCGGTCGCCGTCGAATCCAATACGCCCATCGTCATCTCTGACAGGGGTGTAGTCGTCGTTGCGGCAAGCGGCAACATCGTCCTGCTGGACAACAGGAATCTGGACAGCACATTCTAGATTGATTTTCTGGGGGCATGCCCCCCAGTCCCCCCTTTTTTCGGGGGCTCCATCCCGGGGCCCCCGTTTTTTTTACCTTTTGTTCATCCAGTCCAGTACGTCGTTCATCACTTCATCCCGGTTTGTTTCGTTCAAGAGTTCGTGCCTGGCACCTTCGTAGAGCTTGATTGAAACATCGGTCAGGGGAAGCTTCCGGTAGCACTCGTAGAGCCTCCGGACGCTCCTGCCAAAGTCTCCGACAGGATCGGCAGTTCCCGCAATCAGGAATACCGGCAGATTCTTCGGAATGGCAGCAAGATGCTTCTTGCGGTGGATGAAGCACAGGCCCGTCAGCATATCCGCATAGAAGCCGTTCCTGCACTTGAACGTACACCAGGGATCGGCCATGTACTTTGCCAGCAGCTCGTGGTCACGGCTGAGCCAGTCATCGCCGTAGCTTCCCATCGTGAGGGTGCCGATCAGGGGGGTAATCGTTTTCCTGCCGCAAAAAGCCGTTATCAGCTGTATGATGCACCGACCGGGGTAAACGGAAAGGCGGGGCCCTGCCGAACCGCAGAGGATGCAGCCGTCCACGAGCGCTCCATAGCGTTCGATGAAGCACTGGGCAATGAACGAGCCGAAACTGTGCCCGAAGAGGAACAGCTTTTTGCCCGGATACTGCGCGCGCAGCAGCGTTGCCTCTTCCATGATGTCGTCAACAACCCGGAAAAAGCCGTCCCGGTCGGCAAGATAGCCGAAGCAGCCCGTCCCGGCCTTCTCTGCCAGTTCCGCAGTCTTACCGTGCCCCCGGTGGTCCTCGGCAAAGAGGGCCAGTCCCCGGGCATTCAGGAATTCCCCGAAGGGCGCATAGCGGAAGGCATATTCCGTCATGCCGTGGCTCAAAAGGACAAGGGCCTGCGGATCCCCGTCGTCAGGCAGCCAGCAGTGAAAGCAGTTCACGCTGCCGTCACTCATCGTCAGTTCTTTGCATGCATAGCTCATATCCCCAGTATAACACAATTTAATTCCAATAACAACAAAGAAATATGAATAAACATCCTGCTATGGGCATAACAGGATTTTCTTAAAATATTCAAAATTTTGTAACACATTTACCCGTAATATCGTTATACTTCTTGTAGAGTGAATTCAATTGCACCGCTATTTGTGATATATGTTATGGAGGCATTTTAATGAAAAAAATAGCAAATCTGCCAGAGAAAATCTTCGGAACGCTGTCAGTGGCAGCGCTTTCATTCGCAATCCTCGCCTTCTCATGCAAGGCAAACAACGGTTCTGCAAATGTCGCCTTTGCCGAAAGCAAGGGCACCGGCAGGAAGAGTACGGCACAGGTTTCCGGCAACTCCCTTGAAGTCGTCAAGTCCCTGCAGGATGTGTTCCGCTCGATCAGCGAAAACGTCCTCCCCGCCGTCGTCGAAGTCGACGTTACGGAAAAGACGCAGGTTTCTTCCCAGAACCCCTTCAAGGACTTCTGGCCCTTCGGGGACGGCTGGCCTTTCGGCGGCGGCAGCAGCGAACCGCAGGAAATAGAGCAGGCCGCCCTGGGATCCGGCGTCATCGTCCGCAAATCCGGCAAGACGGTCTACGTCCTCACGAACAACCACGTTGCAGGCAGTGCCACGACGATTAAAATCAAGCTGAACGACGACCGCGAGTTTGACGGAAAGCTCGTCGGAACTGATGAGCGGATGGATATTGCGCTGGTCTCATTTGAGACAAGCGACAGCGACATCAGCGTTGCAACGCTCGGAAACAGCGACAACGTGCAGCAGGGCGACATCGTGCTTGCCCTCGGCAGCCCCCTCGGCTACTTTGCCTCCGTTACGCAGGGCATTGTCAGCGCAACGGGCAGGAGCGGCACGCAGATCGGTTCCATCAGCGACTTCATCCAGACCGACGCGTCAATTAACCAGGGGAACTCGGGCGGTCCGCTCGTGAACATCTACGGTGAGGTTATCGGCATCAACACCTGGATTGCTTCATCTTCTGGCGGCAGTCAGGGACTGGGATTTTCCATCCCGATCAACAACATCAAGACCGCAATCGACCAGTTCATCTCGAGCGGAAAGGTCTCCTACGGCTGGCTTGGCGTAAGCCTCGTTGAACCGACGGACGACTACAAGAAGGATCTCGGCATTGCGCTGAACCAGAACGGTTCCTTTGTCGCGGAAATCTTCATGAACAGCCCCGCAATGAAGGGCGGCATGCAGGCAGGCGACTACATCATTGCCCTCAACGGCAAGGACGTGAAGGGAACTGACCAGCTGGTGCGCGACGTGGGCAACCTGAAGGCGGGTGAAACCGCACGCTTTACCGTCATGCGCGGCAGGAACCGGGTCGAGCTGTCCATAAAGATTGACGAACGCAGCCAGGACGTTGCTTCCGACAACAGCAAGCTCTGGCCGGGATTCGTCGCCGCACCGATTACGGAAGAGGCCCGCAAGAAGCTCAATCTTGAAAAGAACGTCAAGGGCGTCATCGTTACGAGCATCCAGGAAAAATCACCCGCCGCAGCCCTCAGGCTGCAGAACGGTGACATCATCACCGCCGTCAACGACAAAAAGGTGACGACGACCCAGGAGTTCTACGAGGCACTCGATACGAGCAGGAATTCGACGATCTGGTTCGACGTATACAATGACGGGCACACGATCAGCACCGGCAAGTATAAGCTGAACAAGTAGTACGGCAAAAAAAACATAAAAATTTGAAAAAAAATGCGGGGTTCCTGTAACCCCGCACAGGGACGGAGGTTTGTTTAGTGTAAGGCAAGAGAAAAAGAGCAGCTCTTCCGTCCTGAGAAACTCCTTGAAGAACAGCTTTCAGAGTGGTAACTGAAAGCTGTTTTTATTTTAAACAAGCTTCATTGGGGCGCCCCTTTCCCCCGCGCGACTTTCTGCAAAGCAGAAAGTCGTTGGCTGACCGTAGGGAAGCCGTTGCCCAAATCCCCCTTTTCGCATATAATCGTGCCACTATGAGCGAACGAAATTCAAATGAACTCTGCCACTGGGCAGATCAGATGGCCGACAAAATCATACAGACACGGGGTGACCTTCCCCTCTATACCTGCGCTTCGGGCATTACGCCGAGCGGTACGGTCCACATCGGAAACTTCCGCGAAATCATGACGGTTGACCTGATTGTGCGCGCACTGAACGACCGGGGCAAGAAAACCCGCTTCATCTACAGCTGGGACGACTATGATGTGTTCCGCAAGGTTCCGGCCAACATGCCCGACCCGGATACGCTTTCCAAATACCTCCGCTTTCCGATTACGATGGTCCCGGACACGACCGGCCGCAATGAAAATTACGCCCGCCACCACGAGGTTGACATAGAACAGGAGCTGCCCCGGGTCGGCATTCACCCGGAATTCCTCTATCAGGCGAGCCGCTACCGGGCCAACCGCTACGCCGAAGGAATGAAGAAGGCGATGCAGGAGCGGGAGCTGATAAAATGGTGCCTCAACTGCTACCGCGATGACGAGCACAAGATGAAGGACAGTGACGAATACTGGCCGGTTTCCGTCTTCTGCTCCAAGTGCAACAAGGACACGACCCGCATAACGGGCTACGACGGGGAATACGGCATTTCCTACGAGTGCGACTGTGGCAATAAGGAAACCGGCGACCTTCGGACGGCCAAGGGCTTTAAGCTGGGCTGGCGCGTTGACTGGCCCATGCGCTGGAACGAGGAAAAGGTCATCTTTGAGCCGGGCGGCAAGGACCACATCAGTCCGGGCGGCAGCTACGATACGGCAAAGCTCGTCAGCAAGAAGGTCTACGGCTGGGACGCCCCCATTACGATGAAGTATGATTTCGTTGGGCTCAAGGGGCTTCCCGGCAAGATGTCCTCGTCCAAGGGCAAGGTCATTGCCCTGCCGGACGCGCTCGCCGTCTACCAGCCGGAGCTGCTGCGCTACATTTTCGCCGTCAACAAGCCCGATCACGAGTTCGCCATAAGCTTTGACATAGACGTCATCACCATGTATGAGGCCTACGACCGCACGGAGCGGATTGCCTGGGGCGTAGACAAGGCAAAGACCGACGACATCTACCGCCACGAGAAGCGCGTGTATGAGCTTGCCCAAGTTGAACCGGGCATGCCGAAGACAATGCCCTATCAGATCGGCTTCCGCCTGCTGACTACCCTCCTGCAGACCTATTCGGGCGACATTGACAAGGTCATCGCATCGCTCGGTGACGTAAAGCCTGAGCAGGAAGCATGCCTGCGCCGCCGCTGTGTCTGCGCCTGGTACTGGGTCACGGAATGCGCACCGGAAGAGTTCCGCTTCTCCCTCAGGCTGGACGGCAGCAAGGCGGAGCTTTCCGACACGGAACTTGCTGCCGTTACAAAAATCCGGGACGAGCTCCTGCCCGTCATGGACAGCTGCCAGACAGACAAGGACCTGCAGCAGAAAGTCTACGACATAGCGACGGGACTGGGCATGGAAAGCAAGGCCCTGTTCACGGCGATGTACCATGTCCTCATCGGCAAGGATCAGGGACCGCGGCTTGCAAGCTTCATGCGGATTATCGGGAAGGAAACGCTCGGGAAGATTCTCGCTGTCTACTGACAGCAGCTCAGGAAATTACCGGGCACCTGCCGCAGGTCCCCTGCGGCAAAGCCGCAGGGGCTGCCGGGAACTGCCTCAGCTGTTACAGGGGGCTGACTCTTCGGGGAACGCCCCTTCTTCTGCAACGCCACAGGGATTATCTGCAAGGTCGCGGAGGCTCGTGCCGTCAAGGTAGCTGCTAATCACCTTATCCAGCCCCTCCCAGAAGGAAAGGGTCGGGCAGCATCCCTTGCGGGGACAGGTATTCTCCGGTTCCGCAAGACAGGCAACAGGCGCAAGATCGCCTTCCGTTACCCGCAGGATTTCCCCCGCCGTATAGTCTTCAGGCTTTCGTGCCAGTTTGTAGCCGCCGGACGGCCCCCTGACACTCAGGAGCAGGCCGTATTTGCTCAGGAGCGATGTTATCTGCTCCAGATATTTTACGCTGATTCCCTGCCGCTGGGAAACATCCTTGAGCGTTATATACGAAGAACCATTGTGCTGTGCCAGATCAATCATGAAGCGGAGTGCGTAGCGCCCCCTCGTAGAAACCTTCATTTCGCCCCCGAATGTCCTTATTCCCTAGTAATGAAATATACTACATATCTACTATATAATAGAACGCTTCTCTTGTCCAGTCATTGCAGCAGGAAAACAGCAAAGCTATATTTATTCAAGAAAATGACCGCACGGATGAAAAAAAAGCCTGCAAGACTTGACATTTTTTGCAGTTTCTTCTATTATATTTACCAACAAAGCACGACGCTGGGTAGAGCAGTTGGCAGCTCGTCGGGCTCATAACCCGGAGGCCGCAGGTTCAAGTCCTGCCCCAGCTATTCAGTCAACTGCTTATGTTATAAGCAATTGGCGCACTACCGAATCTAATCTACGTAAGGTTTGGCGTGAGAATTCTGAAAATGTCAGTTGATACTGTCAGATGACAGGATCGACGGTCAGAAAGGAGTCTCTATGGCCGAACCTTATTCCATTTTTAAACGCAGTAACGGTATTTATTATGTCCAGTTCCCCTGTTCCAGCGACGGAAAGTCATTTCAGAAAAGCACGGGCTGCCGTACCCGTGCAGAGGCAAACAGGAAAGTACTCGAATGGTATGCTGACGGAGGCATCATACCGGAAAGAACAAATGCAGACGTATCCAAAGGCACATCTGCCGGTAATGTTACGATAGAAAAGCGTTCTTTCTTTTCCCTCCTCCGTTCCATGGACTTTGACGAAAAGGACAGGGAAAAAATCATCGACATCCTGAAGGAGCGTAAAATCATCATTACAGCTATTACGCCCCAGTCAAAGCAGGCCATTGGCGCAACAGATTATTTCTTGAAGTTCTGGGATTATGACAGGTCACCGTATGTCAAGGAGCTTCTGTCAAAGGAAAAATCAATTCACCGGAGCCACACGGAAACAAACCTTTCCAGAATCCGAAACTACTGGCTCCACAGAATAAAGGGGAAGGTCATCGGCGAAATTACACGCAAGGACATTGAGGAACTCTTTACGGATGAAAAAGTATCGAAGCTTGCCGGCAAGACAATAAACGGAATCATCAGTGCAATAACCATCCCCCTGAAATGGGCATACACAAGGGGCTATACCGAGAACAGATGCTATGAGGGGATTGAGAAGCTGTACGGCAAGAGCAAGAAGAGGAAAATACTGAGCTTCGAAGAGGCGGAGAGGCTGTTCAATGTGGACTGGGAAAATGACGCCGCAAAACTTGCAAACGACCTTGCCCGTCATACGGGAATGCGTGCGGGAGAAATCGCAGGACTCCGCAAGGGGGATATAGGCAACGACGAACTCCTGGTAAATCATTCCTGGAGCAAATATGACGGCCTCAAGTCATGCAAAAATGGAGAAGGACGATGGATTCCGATACCGATTCCCCATTACCTCTGCCTGCAGTTAAGGTATCAGGCTGAGCTCAACCCGTATACGAAGGGTGATGACGGATTCGTTTTTTTCGGCCTGAAAGCCGATGCACCGACGGATGCTAAGAATTGGACAAAATACCTTCACAGAGCTTTAGCAGAAATCGGGTATGAAAAACCTGAAGAAATATGTTTCCATGCCTGGAGGCATTTTTTCTGTGCCCGCATGATGGACAAGATTTCTGACAAGCGGATTGTCATGGCCGTTTCCGGTCATAAATCGGAGCAGATGCTGGACCATTATGCAGATCACCTCGAGCAGGACAAGACCCTGGAGGCCGTAAGGAAAGCCATGAAAGAAGTATTCGGTGAAGAAGAGTCAAAGGAAGCATCGCTGGCAGAAAACATTTCCTGCACACGGAAAAAGTAAAAACCGGAATGCAATCCAGTCCCGGCCTGCCGGCCGGGTATTTTCATCAGAAGGCATCAGGCACAGCAGGCGGAAAGCGGAATACTGACGGCAGCCTTTCATGATTTCCGGATGACATTCCACTTAATCTTCTTCCCGTCCCGCTCCGTGAACCCTACCGCTGAATCAATCAGGGTAACTTTCTTCAAATAACCCGGAGAATACTCCTGCATGTCGTCGTCGACAACTGCATATTCACCGGCTTCGTGGACATTCAGGTAATCATCAATTTCCGCCATACGGTTTGAAAGGTCTTTTGTCCGCCCGGCTATGGCGAAGCCGTAAACGGATAGTTTACGCCGGAGTTCCTTCAGCTGGGGCGTCTCATACTCAGGAATAGAAGAGAAACCGCTTTTCCACGATGAAGTTAAAACAATCCTTACATTCCGCCCTGAACCGGACAAACAGCGGCAGAAATTTCTGATGCAGGCGTCATTAAGCTGAAATGGCGTCCGCCAGCTTTCCCTCGTGTTCAAGACCCCGTCGATGTCAAGAAAAAGAAGTGCATCCATCACCCGCCAATAATACAGGCATGTCATGCAGCCGTCAAGTCATCGCGGTACGGCATGCAGGCATGAGGAGGGTCCGGCTGCCGGACGGAAAGATGCAATGCGGAATCAAGTAAAACTTTTTTTCTTCAATTTCTTCTTGCATATTTCAAGAGACTGTTCTATAATCAGTGACATGAAGAAAACAATATTGAACTATACCCCGTTGTAGGTCGTTACCCCCCGGGGCAATGCAGACATCCACAACACCTTCTGCCCGCCATCGACTCTTTTTCCGGGCATCGCTTCACGGCCGGAGGGCATGTCCCCCGCCGCCATTCCATCCGCTGACAGAACGTCATTTCCATACTCATCCTCAAGGGGGCCTCCCTTTCCTTCCCTGATTCCGCCTCCGGCAGCACCGGGCTTCAGGCTGTTCATTACTGCTTCAGAAGCGTTTCCGGTCTGCTGCGGGGGAATTTCCGGCGGGGAAACCAAGGGGCGTTGCCTCCTGCCCGTGCAGGCAAAAATGCTTAAAAGGAGCATTTGAATGAAAGGTGTAATATATTCAATTGAAGAATGGCCGGAGAAAACTTTATTCTCCAGGAAGGAAACGGCAGGGATACTGGGCATCGGACTCAGCACCCTCGATTCGCTCATAACCTACAGCGAGCTCCCGCGGACCGTCATCCGCAAGAGGGTCTACGTGCACCGCAGGGACCTGGAAAAGTACATCTCAGGCTGCAGGAAAACGGAAACGGGAGGCAGCAGATGAACGAAGACGTTTGGAAACAGATCGTGAATGACATAGAAAGCAAGAACATCAGGTTCGGCTCGTGCGAGGTCAGGCTGACCTTTCACGACGGAAGGATCGGCTTCTACGAGCTCACTACGCGGTACCGCAGGAATACACACATCCCCGCTGGAAAAAACGGAACGAAAGGAGAAGCGGCCAATGGATAATATCATCAAGCCCTCCTTAAGGCCCTGCGGCACTTATGCCGGACCGCATGTCCCCCTCAAAAATCTCCTGATTATACAGGGATATCCATAACTCTGGTCTGCACTGATTGACGGGAATGATTTCTCTACCTGCGCAAGCCCTGCCTCATTTTCGCAAGGTACTGCATTATACCCTGTATAGCAGGCATACCGGCACAAGCAGATCCGGACGATTTCCCCGCATACCGTTCCTTTCAGGTGAAATCGTCCGGACTACGGGAGGATCACTCTTCCGTAACTCCCGCCTGCTTCATTTCAGCAATGATTTCCTTCTCGCGCTTCTCAACCTTCTTATTAAGGCTGACAAGCTTATCATACTCACAGGCACAGAAATGCTTCCCGAGCCATCCGGCAAGCTTCTTTTTTGCACCGTCAACAACTTCCTGTGTAGTGGAAAGATTGCATCCGGCCTTTGCCGCAAGGCAGTACCGTGCCATGTAATCAACCGGATCAGACGACATTGCAGGAATGCACTTCCTGTGCATACCCGAAGGAACGGAAACAAAACTGACAGGATGCGGAGTTGCCCTTAACTCATGTTCAGGACTGTAATCGTTCTTTTCAAAAAGAATGGCATTGATGCATTCAGGCATATCCTCCATCCGGGGATTTTCCTGAAGAATAAAATCTTTCGGAAATCTGTTCTTATCCCTTTCCGGATCATACACTGCACACAAGGCAGCAGCATGAAACATCGTCACAGGGCACATGTCAGAACCATTGGCCCAGCCGGTTTTCGGAACACAGACCTTAACCTTGCCATTCTTATCAGGATTGCCATACTTGAAAGCCGGATGCTCCCCCGATGCAACCTGATCATACAGAAAATCAGCCTGCTGCCAGCCGTAGGCATTTGCATTCCAAAAACCGTATTCCATCTCAGCCACAGGATGAAAAAACAACTCAGGATTTTTTGACCGCGTACTGAACATAATGCCTTTCGGCGCATAGTTTTCAAGATGCTCGATGAGCTTATCCCTTGCACTTTCCGCCTCGCTGGAATTCCAGTACCAGGCACTTTCATCAGGCTTGAATGCACTGTCAGGCAGATGCTTTTCGTGCGGAACAGCAGGAAAATCCGGGAAAGCCTCTTCCGGAAACTCCCTGATAAAATCATCAAGAATTTCCATGCCGTTAAAACAGCGGAGCATCTTGCTGACCTGCGTTGCAACAGACTCGCGCGAGCTGAACAATGCTTCATTCACCTTGCAGTTCAGGTCATTGAACGAAGTACCCGGAATTTTACCGGACGGATCCTTGAAAACAGGGGCCCTGTCAGCAGAAAAAGTCGAATCAATGGCAGGAAGAAGCTGTGTAAGAAGACCGATTGCGGTATACTTATGATACCGGTCAACCTTCCTCTTGCCATAACTGTCGTCAATCGACTGTTCTTCAAAAACCGGCTTTGAAAGCTGTACGAAGATATGCTTCTTGTCTGCAGAAAGCCCGACCCGCTCAATGGGAGGCGGAAAATTACTGTCAGGTTCAACCCCGGCTCCCATCAGCCGGTCAATCTTGCAAAGCATATATTCCGCTTCATGCGAATCACAGGCAAGATTATTTACTTCGGCAAAAGCAAGGTAATCTTCCTGCGTCAAGCCGCACAGGTGCTTTCCGGGAAACCTTTCAAACCAGACGTTAAAATACAGCTCACCGGGAGAAAAACACTCGGCATGAGTACCGACTATATTTGCAGCATCCCGGCCCTCGTCTGTACGGCAATGATTGTCATACTGCCGTTCCCAGTCGCTTTTTCGCTCGCTCTTCGGAACAATCCCGCTGTCAACAATCTTCTGAAGAAGCCCCTTGTTTGCATCAAAGAAAAGCCGACGGTCCTCCTGGGTCATGCGCTCACGCACAAACGGAAAAACAATAACTTCTTCCGGAGCACTCTCATCAGGATTAGCAGAAGAAAGGCGCCAGTCAGACCAGCGTTTTCTTGCCTTCTCATGTTCCGGAGAACCAATAGGAGTTTTATTCACTTCACACAGCGCTTCAGATGTACACCCCTTGAAAAGACAGCGCCCGTCCGGATACACCCAGAGACTGTGATAATTAAAGTCATAAGTTTCCGGCTTGCCTTCAACACACACATTACTGTCAGAATCAAAATATACCTTACCCATAATTACTCCGCCTGTTACATATCAATTCCGCCCTCGTGAAGCCCGTTCTGCGTTTCTGTGCATGAACTGCAGTTCAGAAGACCGTTTGACGTTATTTTCTGCCTTTATTCTAGCACAGGGGAGGGCTTTTTTTCAACGTTCTTATCCCCCTACCCGGCCACCTTTCCGCCTGCGCGGATAATGCCGGTGCCGTGTCTTTGACGGGATACCTTTTTTATGTTTCCGCTTTTATTATGAAAAGGCTGTCCTGTGCCTGTCAAAAAGGGACGGCATTCGGGCAGAGGGCCCGGTTTTCTTAAGATAAAAAATGACAACATTGTCTTTTTTTGTCTTAAAAGTTATTTACCAAACCTCCCGCTTTCCGCAGATTTCCGGTCCTCTTCCCGAAAAAAGCATCATTTCCGCCATCAGGCTTCAATCTGGAACAAGGCCCTTTCCCTGCATCCGGCTTCGTTTTCCCCGGCTTCACCGCCATACCGGAATGTAAAGCCGGGCATCTGCTGCCGTAGCAGCCGCACTGCAATGACATTTCCCATTCCTTCGCCTGACGAATGAACTTCAGGAAGGAAACATACAGTTCCTCTTTTTTGACGTCTCATTATGAGGCTTGCCTGTTTCCTGTCTCATTTTGAGACCGGTTTGTCTCATAATGAGATTCTGAAGTCTCATAATGAGACAAAACGGCCAGTGCAATTTACTGTTTTGCAAATACTTATGCATACAGAAACATTTCTTTATCCTGCAATGATTTAATTTTACACGTGTATGATTATCTCTATATATTGCAAAGACTTTACTTTTTTTTTAAGACAATAAAAAGCCAACATTGGCTTTTTTTAGTCTTAAATTTTCTTGGCTTTTGTACTCAAAATTTCTGTTCTAACCATTTTAAATCTTTATGTGATAAATAATTAGTATTTGCAAATTGTTTTATAATACTTCACTACTGTCCAAAATGTTTATGCAAATGAAAAACATGTTTGAAACCTGT
>CAMJZA010000040.1 GCA_946410085.1 uncultured Treponema sp.
CCGCGACGGGACTGGCCCCGGGAGGGGGAAGGGGGGGTCCCCGGGTCCCGCCCCCCCCCCCCCCCGCGGGGGATTAGGGCTTGGGCGTGAAGTAGCCGGGGACGCCGTTATCGTCGATGCGGGCATACGCAGCGCCCAGGATACTGCTATTGTACATTGTACCGTTTCCGCCGCGAAGCTTGGTACAATTGTAAAACATACTCGTACTCCCTATAACGGCGGTCGTCGTGAAATTGGTCGACGCATAGATAGTTCTCAGCTCGCTGCACTGAGAGAACATACCGCTCATATTCGTCACTCTGGACGTGTCAAAGCTGCTGACATCGATGCTCGTCAGGGCTTTGCACTCAGAGAACATACCGCCCATATTCGTCACTTTGGACGTGTCAAAGCCGGTCAGTCCTGTGATGGCCGTCAGGGCTTTGCAGCCATTGAACATATTGGCCATATCATATACTGTAGCTGTGTTGAAGCCGCTGAGATCGATGGTCGCCAGGGCTTTGCAGTCAGAGAACATATATCGCATATCCCCCACCTTGGACGTATTCAAGCTGCTCAGGCCTGTGATGGAGGTCAGGGCTTCGCAGCCATAGAACATATAGCCCAGATTTGTTACCCTGGACGTGTCAAAACCGCTGACATCGATGCTCGTCAGGGCTTTGCAGTCAGAGAACAAGGAATTTGAGGTCGCATTCAGCGGAATCTTTACGCCGGAATCCGTATAGCCTTCCGCATAGTATTTAATCTCCGTTCCGTCACGCCAGGCATAACAGACAACGTCCGAGTCGTCCGCAGACAGTTTCGTGTTCGTACCAGCCGGGGGCGGACTCGCCGAGGCGGTAAAGCTCCGTGCCGCTCCGCCGCTGCCGGCTCCCAGGTTCCTGAGCACCCCCCCGATATCTGAGCCATTTTTCATGGTCACGGAAAGGGGTGCCAGCACAACCGCGGTGTCTACGGTTACCTTATTTTCAATTGCCCCGGCAAGGCTTGCCGTGCAGTATATCGTGTAGCTTGTCTGCGATGCCGGTGCCTCCGTTATGCCGCCGCACATCGCCCCCGCAGTCTTCTGTATGGGGTTGTCGGCTGTACTCGGCGTGGTCCACGACGAAGCTACCGAAGGTGTATTGAAGAAATTCCAGGAGAACTTTGTTCCGTCCGGGATTTCATCCGTGCTGTTCACTGGTTCCGCTTTCAGCGTAAACTTCTTGCCGCCTGCAACCAGACTGTCATTATTTACCAGATACTTCGTCGTAGAACCGCTCTTTTTGCTCGGGATGCCGTCCGGTTTTGTCACGGTTATCTTGAATGCGGGAATTGCCAGACGGTAGACATTCACGGTCTTGTCCGTGCCGTCCACGTCTGCGACGGCGCCCGCATGTTTTGCCGTGCAGGAAATGCTGATGCCCGTGGGCGAGTTCTTTGCGGTCGAAACGCTGTTTGTCTGCCCCGGGGTACCCGTGAGTCCCATCGCGGCCGGGCTTATGGTGATGACGCGGCCCTTCTGGCTAGCTCCGGTGAGCGTCGTTCCGCGGACCGTCCACTCGAATTCCGTATCGTCGGGGAAACTGCCTGAGCCCGGGGTGGCGGTCAGGATAAAGTCCTTGCCCATGTCCACGAGCGCATAGAGGGGATCCGTGCCGGTCAGGTCGCTGTTCGCCGCATTGTAGCCCGCCGTGTCCAGCGAGACGCTTATCGTAAAGGCCGGCAGGGTGTAGAGCAGGAATGCGGACGCAAGGGTAGTATCGGAATTCGACGCGGGTTTGTTCGCGGCATGGGGGTTCTTCGCCCTGCAGGTGACCGAAATAGCGGTGGCCGTCCCGGAGGTCCTGCCGATGGAGGCATCATTCAGCCCAATCAGTGACGGACTTGCCGTACATGACGCAATGATGGTGGTGTCCGGCCGGGAAGCCGAGCTGCCGCCCATCGTAACCGTCCATTCGAACAGTGTTCCCGTGGGGAAGCTCGTTCCCGCCGCAGGCACCGGGGTAAAGGAGAAGGCGCCCGTCAGGTCTGCCAGCGCGTATATCTTATTCGCCGCATCGCTCTTCGCTGCGTCATAGTGGGGTGCCTCCGGCGGTGAAACCGTCACCGTAAAGTTAGGGATGGTGTACAGGAGGTATACGTCCGCCGAACCGTCTGTTCCGTCCACCGTTGCTGTCGCACGGGTATTGCTTGCCGTACAGCTGACGCGGAACTCCTTGGGTGCAGCAGCCACCGGTGCAAGGGTGGTTGTATCATTGTAGCCCAGCTGTGCGAGGCTGACCGCAGCAGAAGCGCCTGTTCCCGAGGTCCGTGAGGCAGTATGGCCGTCCATGGTGACGGTCCAGCTGAACACGGTTCCGGCGGGGATGGCTGCTCCTCCGGCTGCCACGGGGGTAAAGGAAACGGGATCATCGAGGTTCGTCAGGGCAAAACTGGTTGCCGTGCTGGCTGCATCCCGGCTGTCCGGCGGCGTAAGGCTTATGCTGAACGCGGGAATGGTCACGGGACCGCCGACTGCGATATCGGCAGACGCGCTGACGTTCACCGCCGCACCGCTTTCGTCGGTATAGAAGACGGTCACCGTAAAGGTCCGCGTCACGTCGTCTGCAGGGGCTGTGCCGTTCAAAAGCTCGTAGGCGGTCTTCGTCAGCGTCGGGTCCGTACTGAGCACCGTGCCGGACTCGTCCTTCCACTCGTAGCTGAACGTACTGCCCGCGGGGGCGTTCTCAAGCCCCGTGACGCTGAGCGTCGTGGAGTCTGTCGTCCATGTTGCCGAATCGTAGAGGAGGCTGCAGGAAGTCGCTGAGACGGCGATGCAGCCCGGGGTGAGGGTCCAGAACTGACGGAAGAGCTTGATTTCCAGCTTGCCTGAGTTGCTTACAATCTGGGTGTCCCGTCCGATGAAAAGGGCTTTTCCATTGGCGTCTAAGACGGACAGCACCAGGGTGACCGCACTGTTGGTTTCGACCACGGGGACTTCAAAGCTCACGTTGCCGTTTTCGTCCGCAACCGCCTCCCCCGAAAAGCTGATGGCACCTGTAATGACAAGGGTGACTTTGCCGTTTGCGGGAAGTCCCAGGTCCACTGCGGACATGGTAACGGTCTGCGTCCGGGAACTTGCGTTCGTCCGGGTTATAAGCTGTATGATTCTGCCGGCATCGCCCGCGTTGGAAAGGGACCAGAGGTCTCCGGCGGTAAAGCTTTCTGCCGGGGCATCGCTGCTGCCCGATGAAGTTGTACCAGAGTTACCGGTGTTACCCCCCCCCCCCCGAACTGCCTCCGGGGACATAGACTTCGCCGCCGCCGTCATGCGAACCGCCGTTGCCGTTGCAGGCGATGACTGCCGTGAGGAGGAGGGCGGACAGAACCGCCATGCAGCGGGATGAAAGTGATTTGAAGCATGAGGCAGAGATACGAAAGTTCAGCATACGCGGACAGCTCCCACTGGTAAACTCAGATCTATTACTGGACGTTATTATAGCGATATGTTGGGAAATTGTCGACTGTATAAATGGAAATCAGTTCATAAAAGCGTACGGAGCGGGGAGGCCGCCTTGTTTTTCCCCGGGAAATCGGCTAGTATGCGGTATTATGCCAATAAAAATCTTATTTGTCTGCCACGGGAACATCTGCCGGTCCCCGATGGCCGAGTTTATCATGAAAAAGCTCGCCGCCGATGCGGGGCTGACTGACCGCTTTGTCATCGACTCAAAGGCAACCAGCACCGAGGAACTGGGGAATCCGCCCTATCCGCCGGCACGGGCCAAGCTCAAGGAGATGGGCATTCCCATGCCGCCCCACCGGGCCAGCCAGATACGCCGGGGCGACTATGCGGACTGGGATTATATCATCGGGATGGACAGTGCGAACATGCACAATATGGAACGGATCTTCGGCGGCGACCCGGACGGCAAGCTGTACAAGCTGCGTTCATTTGCGGGCTCTTCCGGCGACATTGCCGATCCCTGGTACAGCGGGGACTTCGATACCACCTACGACCAGGTCCTGGAAGGCTGCCGGGCCCTGCTGGAACAGCTGATCGGTGCTGCGGCCGGCTGAAGGGGCCTGCTGCCCTGCCTGACCGCCGTGCTTTTGCCTTATATCTCAAATTTTTATTAATAAAATTTTCGTAAAGTCGATAATAGGAGTATGAAAGCAAGAAAATTAGCGCTCCTTTTGGGCTTTGGACTTTGTTTTTCGGCCTCGACACTCTTTGCGGAAATGTACAAGGAGAATGTTGTCGCTTCTTTTTATGCCGACAAGTTCAACGGAAGAAGGACTGCGAGCGGTGAAATTTTCGATACGAACGGATATACGGCTGCCCACAAGACGCTCCCCTTCGGCACGGTACTCAAAGTGACCAATCTGGACAACGGCAAGTCCGTCAAGGTCCGCATCAACGACCGTGGACCTTTCGTCCAGGGGCGGGAGATTGACGTTTCCAAGGCTGCCGCGATTGAGCTTGATATGGTTGGCAACGGGACTGCAAAGGTGTCCCTTGAGATAGTTGACGGTACTGAAGGACCGGTGGCATCAAAGACGTCATCTGCAAAATCTTCCTCAACAAAATCTTCATCTTCATCTGCGTCATCCGGAAAGACGGCTGCTTCCCAGCCTGCACCTGCACCGGTTTCTGCAAGCTATGATGATGAAGAAGAAGAGGAAGAAGACGATGATGTGTACTACACGTCCTACGACGATGAAGAAGAGGACGAGGACGGCGATTACAGCACTGCATCTTCCGGTTCTTCAGGGAGCGAAAATACGGGATTCTCTTTCGGAGGTGCTTCCCCTTTTTCCAGCGGGCTGAGCAGCTCCGACAGCAGTTCCTATTATGCTGATGACGAGTATGCTGACGAGGAGGAAGAAGAAGAAGAGGACGATGAGCCGCTTCCCCCGCCGCCTCCGCCAAAGAAAGAGACCGTTTCAAAGAAGGAGCCTGCGCCGAAGGCTGAGTCTGCGGGCACGGTAAAGAAGGAAACCAAGACGGTTACGACGACAACCACAACGACCACGACCGTTGTGGAAGAGACGTCCGCAAAGCGCTGGGATATACAGCTGGGTGCGTATACAAACGAAGGTAACGCGAAGGTGATGGCCCACCGGCTTCTGCAGGCGGGCTTTGATAACGTTGCCTACCAGAAGGTGGGAAACATTATCCGCGTCGTCCTGCGGGACATTGATGAGGCTGACCTGGACAAGTTCCAGTCAAAGCTCGATGAGACTGGCTTTACAAGCTACATTGTCCGCGAGCGCAAGAACATCATCAAGAAGGATTAAAGCATATTGACGGGGTCTACATCGACCTCGATGTAGACATGACGGGGGGCTGCATAGCCCCAGATAAAGGAGGTTGCCGCCCTTTGCAGGGGCGGCATTTTTTTTCCCCGCAGGATAATCTGCCAGCGCCAGTTGCCTGCAATCAGTTCCAGCGGACACTGGGACGGCCCCAGCAGTTCACATGCCCCCGGCTGCAGTGCTCCCTGCCTTTGCAGTTCCTGATGGAGTATCTGTGCCGCCCCTTCGGCTGCCTTCTGTGCCTCGTGGGGGAGGGCAGAGCGGAATACCAGGCGGAGGAGGCGTGCGTAGGGCGGAAATGAGAGGATGCGGCGCTGCTCCAGTTCCAGCCGGTAGAATGCGTCAACGTCCCCGCGGACGGCAAGGGCAACCGGCGGCATGTCGGGCGAATAGCTCTGCACGATGACCTGTCCGTCAGCGGAAAACCTGCCTGCCCGGCCGGCGACCTGGGTTATGAGGGCGAAAGTCCGCTCTGCTGCCCTGAAGTCGGGCATGTGCAGGCCGCTGTCAGCAAGGATGACACCTACCAGACGGAGGCGGGGGAAGTTAAGCCCCTTTGCAACGACCTGGGTTCCGAGCAGGATGTCGTAGTCACCCCGGCGGAATGCGTCAAGCTGTTCCCGCAGTTCATCCTTGCTCTTGAGGCTGTCGCTGTCTACCCGTATGATCCGTGCCCCCGGAAACTTTGCCTGTACCTCGTTTTCAACGAATTCCGTCCCGAAGCCGATGTAGCCGACGTCGAGCGAGCCGCAGCGGGGGCACTGGTGGGGCGGTTCAATGGAATAGCCGCAGTAGTGGCATTTGAGGCGGTTGTCTGCCTTGTGGTAGGTCAGCGGGACGGAACAGTTCCTGCACGTGAGCTCAAAGCCGCAGCCGTTGCAGCGGAAAAAGTTGGTGAAGCCCCGCCTGTTCAGGAAAAGAATGACCTGCTTCTGTGCCTTGAGCGTTTCCTTTACGGCCGCTTCCAGGCGGGGAGAGATGCTGCCTCCGTCACCTGCCGCTTCGACAGACAGGTTTACGCAGTCTATGCGGGGCAGGCTGCCGCCTGAGAGCCGCCTGCTGAGCCGGTGTCGGACAAGCAGGCCTTCCTGCATCATCCGGTATGCTTCGACGGAGGGCGTGGCTGACCCCATGACGAGGGGGATGCCGAGCGTCCGGCAGCGCTGCATGGCAACCTGCCGGGCATGATAGCGGGGGGAGGAGCCCGACTTGTAGGAACCGTCGTGCTCTTCATCGATTATCACGAGTCCCAGGTCCGGGACGGGGGCAAAGACGGCACTCCGTGCCCCGATGACGACCCGGGCCTGCCGTGACAGAATCCGCCGCCATTCACTGAGCCGCTGGCTGGGCGTCAGCCCTGAGTGGAGGATGGCAGCCGTGTCCCCGAAGCGCTTGACGACGGCCTGCGAAACCTGGGGGGTCAGACCGATTTCCGGTACAAGGTAGATGATACCCTTGCCTGCTGCAAGGACGGATTCGGCGGCGGACAGGAAGACTTCCGTCTTGCCGCTGCCCGTCATGCCGTAGAGGTAATGGCAGTTGCCCGCGCCGGGACCTCCGTCCGCACCGGGGATTGTGCCGGTACTTTGGGCGCTCGTGGGACCGTCCGCGCCGGGGCTGTCGCCCGTACTGGGGCTGCCGCCCGTCTTGAGTATGCCGTCGACGGCTGCCTGCTGTTCGCTGCTGAGGGGCTTCCTGTCCCAGCCGGTTTCGCCTTCAATGAACGAAAAACCGCCTGCCTGCGTTTCTTTCCGCCCGGAAGGAAGCATTGCAAAGATGACTTCCCCGATGGGAGCGATGTAGTAGCCGCTTATCCAGCGGGCAAGCGCGTAGAGTTCTTCCGTAAGCAGGGGTTCCGCATCAATGAACCTCGTGACGGCACGGATTTTGTCTTCCGTGACGGCGCAGCCGGGAGGCAGGCTCATGCCTGCACTGACAACGACACCCGGCAGCTTTCGGGACCCGAAGGGAACCTGTACCCGGCGGCCGAAGACGGTCTGGGGACTTTCGCCTTCCAGATTGCAGCGGTAGGTAAAGGTCTGGTTGAGCGGGAGATTGAGCGCAAGATTTACGAAGAACGCTGTCATTGCGGTTCGGCTGCAGGTCCAGTATCCTAGGCCTGCTGTGTCTGCATGGCCTGCTGCGCCTGCATGAAGGCGTTTTCATAGCCTGGCTGCTGGCTTTCCAGCCAGGTACGGAGGAACTTGAGGTCTTCCCAGGCGGGGCGCTTGAGGCTCTCGTTGTGGAGCAGGGCGCTCGGATGGAATGTTGCCGTCAGGGGAATGCCCCTGTAGTCGTAGAAGCGGCCCCGGAGGCGGCTGATGCCTTCCGTCGTGTTCAGGAGCTTCTTTGCGGCGATGTTGCCCATTGCAAGGATGACTTTCGGCTTGAGGATATGTATCTGTGCTTCAAGGTATGCGATGCAGGCATCTTCTTCGTCGGGGTAGGGGTCGCGGTTGTGGGGCGGCCGGCATTTGACGATGTTTGCGATGTGGCAGTTTGTGGTCCGTGACAGGCTGATGGCGGCAAGCATTTTGTCAAGCAGCTGGCCGGCCGGGCCGACGAAGGGGCGGCCGCTCCGGTCTTCCATTTCGCCCGGTCCTTCGCCTACGACGAGGACGAGGGGGTGGGGGACGCCTTCGCCGGGAACGGTGTTTTTCCGCGTTCCTGCGAGGCGGCAGTTCTGGCAGCGGGCTATCTTTTCGCAGATGGTCTGGAGGCTGATGCCGGAAGCGGGCTTTTCCTGCGGGACGGCCTGTTCCGCAGCGCTGCGGCTGTCTGCCTCCGGGGAAAGCTGAGCCGGAATGCCGGACCCGGAGACCGGCGCATGCTGGTCTGCTGCAGGGACCGGCGCAGCTTCTGCATCGTCCTGGAAGCTGAAGCTGTCCCCGTTCAGGGTCCGGTCCGCATAGCCCAGAAGGGATGCGGATGCTGCCTGCATGAACGTGAAGATGTCCCGTTTTTCTGCTGCCGTCATGGAGTGCAGTATATCCTATCAATGTAACTTGGACAATACGCTGTGTGTTTTTTTGGCGAAACTGCCGATATATGATTTTCAGGGGTCTATCTGCTGCCATGAGGAAACATTCCAGAGCATTATTGACCGCATTTCTAGGAATTCTCTTTGCCTTTCAGGGCTACGCCAGGGGTGGTCAGGAACTCGTCAGGGCAGGCAGCTGGGTATATGATGCGCTTGCAGCCCTTTCGATTGAGTCCGGTACGGTTGACTTTTCCGATCAGGCGCCGCTTTCCGTTGCCGAACTGAAAACCTACCTTTTTGAGATAGACTACGATATACTCAGTCCCGCGGGGAAGAGTCTGTACCGCCGCCTGGAGGACTACTTCGGCGATGACGATCTGGCCTTTACGGCCGACATCCTGCAGCTGGGAATCCGCCCCGAGCTGAATCTGGAAGGCTACTATAAATTCAAGGACGAACTGCCCTGGGTCTACAACCGCTACGACAAGAAGCCCGTGCTGTATGCTCCCGTATTCCTGAACCTGGGGAACTTCCTTTCCCTCGGCATGGACCTGGAGCTGGGCATAAACAAGAAGCAGATGGAAAAGAAGGACGACTATACGAACGTTCCTCTTTCCGGTACCCAGCTGTCGACGGACTTTCCCAAAACGGGCTACCTGTCTGCGGGCTATAAGTTCACCGATAAGACGGGAATAAACCTGCAGGTCGGCATGGGAGAACAGGAGGTAGGCCGCAGCCTGACGGGTTCCGTCATTCAGAGCCGCTATTTTACCGGTGCAAGCTATGCGAATCTGGAAGTCTTTAACCCGAACGTCCGCTACAACATGAACATAACCCAGTTCAATGTAGACAAGTACATGTACACGCACCGCTTTGATTTCCGCTTTTTCGACAGGCTCAGCGTGTCCGTGCAGGAGTCTACCCTTGTGCCGGGGCCGATGGAACTGCGTTTCCTGAATCCCCTGACGATTTTCCACGGGATGCACAACTGGACCGACTACGGCGGAGGGCTTGACGACCTGTACGGCTGGGATGAGACAGCCTGTGCCTACCTGGCGCTGAAGGCTTCCTACGCATTGACGAACAACATCCGCATCTACGGGCTTTATGCCCAGGACCAGCTGCAGACTCCCTACGAGACCTCCCGCTGGCCCAACGACACGACGCCGAACGGATTCGGCGGGCAGCTGGGCATTGAATCCTACATTCCCGCCGCAACGGGCTACCTGCACGGGCGGCTGGAAGGCTACTACTCGACGCCCTACCTGTATATAAAGGAAAGCCCCCAGTGGTCCATGGCCCGCTCCTATACGGAAAACATCGGCTATGCCGACACTGAGGATGCGCTCTACGAGTGGATCGGCTCTCCCTTCGGCCCCGATACGATTGCCGGCAAGCTCGCCCTGGGCTATGAGGTCCCGGGCCGCTGGTCACTGACGGCGGCGGGCCTCTTCATGATGAAGGGCGAGATGTCGGATACGAAGATTTTCAATAACCGGAGCTGGCGCGGCAAAGACGCTTCGTTCGGAATGATGCCCGATGCAAAAGGCTGGAATTATGATGTTGAAAGCTGGGTATTCCCGAACACAAAGACGCAGGGGAAGGAAAATGCCAAGAAACGGCAGAAGATGACGACACCCAGCTCCTATTACAAGGGCGCGCCCGAGTATGTCCTCAATGCCTCGCTCAAGCTTACCTACGAACCCTTTGACTATCTTTCGCTCCAGGTGCAGCCGTCCTACAGCTACATCATGAATGCCGGGAATGTCAGGGGAGAGACGAGGCACGGCCCCGAACTGTCGGTTTCCATCAAGATAAAGATTCCGGAGCTGTTCAGGAAATGAAGATGCCGCGCCGCTTTCTGTGCTTGTTCCTGTTTCTCCTTGCGCTCCCGGCATGTGCGCAGATTACCGTTGATCCGAACGATGACTTCTACGAGTATGCCCAGGCCTGGGAAATCCGCGGTCTCGTGAAAACCCTGCCGCCTGTCCGTCCCTATTCACTGAACAGCGTCAAGCATATCCTGCAGCAGGTCATCAAGCGGGGTACCGAGAAGGACCGGGAGCTTGCGGTCGAGTACTGGAACGAGATAAGCGGCAAACCGATGGGTGTCAAGTTTGAAGCAAAGGGGAAGGGGAAGCTGACCCGGACAAACAGGGCTGATGACGAGGTTGACAGCGATCTTGACAAGCTGATCTGGGGCCGTTTTGCCCTTGCCGGAGATGCCTTTGTATTCCCGGACTTTGTTTCCATAGGCTATGATCTGGGTGTTCTCGCTCGGACGGAGAAAAATGAGGGACCCTTCCTTCCGTACTATACGAATTCCGCGTATGATGCAATACAGGATGCGGCCAGCCTTGGTCCTCTCCACGGCTACATAGACATGAATGCTTCCGCCGCAATCGGCACGCATGAGTTTTTTGCGCAGGGCGGAGTAAACCGTACGGGCTACGGTCCCTTCCTTCGCAAGGGACTTGCCGTAAACGATACAGGCTACCACATGGGCAATGTGTCCTACAGCATCGTGAAGGACCGGTTTTCCTTTGCCCAGCAGTATTCGGCAATCGGCGCGACGAAGAGCTATGACGGCAGCGGTTTGAAGCCCGAGAAGTTCATTGCCTTTCATGCGCTTGAATATAAGTTTACGCCAAAGTTTTCCGCCTCCTATTATGAGAGCATTGTCTATGGCAAGCGCTTTGACCTCTCATATTTTCTTCCGGTTCCCTTCATGGTCGCCCAGGGACTGGGCGGTAATGCCGATAACACGCAGCTAGGCCTCCTGTTCAAGTACCGGCCCTTTTCCAACCTCCTGTGGGCAACGGACCTCTTTGTGGATGACTTTGACGTAAATGCCCTGGTCAAGGGAAGCCTGAACAGCAAGAACCGCTTTGCCCTGCAGACGGGCCTGATGTATGCGCCGGAAAACTCATTCTGCCGCAAGGTGAGCTTCGTATATACGGCGGTTGCTCCCTATACCTATTCGCACTGGGATTATGACGGGGTCGATGACGTTGCCAGAATCAGCCCGGACATGTACAACTACCAGAACTACACGAACAACGGCATTCCGATCGGCACGGCGTATGCGCCCAACAGCGATTCCATCGAGTTCAGCCTTGACTTTAAGCCCTCCCGCAACCTGCGGATCGGGATTGCTTCTTCCCTGATGCGGCATGCGAACGTGAATGAAAGTCTCAGTGATGATGAGGCTATACGTTACCTTGCAGCAGAAGACCGGCAGTACTCGACGGACGGCAGCCTCTTTACCCATTCGATGTTTGAGAACCGGAATGATTCGGATGGAGAGCACGTGGAGTCGGCGTGGGATTCCCTCAATTTCCTGAATCAGGAAACGAAGATGTACGTCGTGCAGGCGAAATTTGACGTTGACTGGACGATTGCACGGACAAACTTCGGTTCATTTACGCTGAACTTCGGCAATGTCTTCCAGTATACGCACAATAAGGGCGTTGAGAATCAGCTGTTTCCGGGAACGGGACGCAAAGCTCTGCTGGATGCGCCTGCCGCTTACAAGTCACAGGTTGTTTCCGCTGCCAGAGAAGCTTGGAAGTCAAACCTCTACGACGAGCTTGCCGACTTCGTGTATATCGGCTTTACCTATAAATTCTAATCCGGTACAGTTCAATCGCCGCATCCTGAAAGTTCGAAAAACAAAGGGTTGTTCCATCCTTTGAAATATCAAGACCGGTCGGCTGATTTCCGCCTTCAAATGTCTCGATGATGCTCATATCCTTGGTGTCGATGATGTGGATTTTCCCGTTGGAGGGACTCCGCTTCGTGTAGTCTTCCGGGTTATTCGGCCCCCGCGTTGAGACAAAGAGGTATCGGTTGTTCAGGAGCGCGATGGTATTCGGGTTCCGGTAGACCCGGCACTGTCCCGTTATCCTGAATGCTGCGAGGTCAATCCGGTAGACCTGCCTGTTGTACATGTCGCTCACGAATGCCGTCTTCTGGTCGTCCGTACAGCAGATGTGCCGCATGCAGGCATTGGGGACCGTAATGCAGGCGGTCCGCTTACCGCTATCGACGGCGAACTTTTCTATCAGCCCGGAGTCAAAGGAGAGGCTCACAAGGCTTTTTCCTCCCTCAAGAAAGAGCATCCCCCGCGGGGCCTTGCCGGTCGGAATGAGACGGAGCAGCGTGCCGCTCGTATAATCCAGAAGCGATATGTCGTTTGAAACCCAGTTGGAGACGGCGAGCAGGTCTCTTTCGGCGGAATAGGCGATGAATTTGGACCAGTTTCCGCCGGTTTTTATCGTACGCTTGTATTCAAAACCGGGCCAGCTGTATTCGTGGAGGCAGCCGGTCGTCATCTGGGAGATGAGGAATACCCCTTTCTGCGCTATGAAAAGCCCCTCGGCAAAACCGAGTTTGTCCGCACCGGGCGGGCTGATGCGGCGTATGACTTTTTTTTCCGCTACGCTGAATACGTCAAAGCCCGTGTCTTCCAGAAGGGGGAGCAGGATATATGCATCGTCGGGGGAAAAGAGCACCTGCTTTGGCTGCCTGCCGCAGGAATACACCCCGATTTTTTCGACGGAGACAGGAGCTGTTTCTTCTGCAGCAGCGGGCAGGGAAGCTGACGCCCCGGCAAGGGCAGCGGTAAGGACGAGGGCAGAAACGATTGCTTTCATGGGATAAGTATAGCACGGCGGGAAGCGGGAGACAACCGCATAAAAATATGCTTTCTCCGGGCTGAAGCTCTTGACACTTTTTGCGCTTTTCTATAATATATCTTTCATCGCAAGCCGCTATAGCTCAGTTGGTAGAGCACGTGATTTGTAATCTCGGGGTCCAAGGTTCGAGTCCCTGTGGCGGCTTCCAACAAGTATTATGGGGAGTTTCCCGAGTGGTCAAAGGGGACAGACTGTAAATCTGCTGCCTCGTGCTTCGTAGGTTCGAATCCTTCACTCCCCATCGTGTAAGTCCCTGCAGCATGCAGGGACTTTTTTTATGTGCAGCCCCGTTTCTTTCGCTTTGGAAGAGACGGGCCGGGCAGGAGTCCATGAGCGCTAATTCCCTTTCGTTTTTTACTGACTGGCTTGACCGGTCCCTGAACTTTGAGCGGACCCCCAGAAAAGGCATATTCTGGCTGGATACGATGCATTTTTTCACGGAGCGGCTGGGGCATCCCGAGCGGGCCTACCGCTGCCTGCATGTTGCCGGTTCCAAGGGGAAGGGCAGCATGTCCATGATGGCGGCCTGTGTGCTTGAAGAGGCCGGCTATTCAGTCGGTGTGTACACGTCTCCCCACATACTGGATTTCCGCGAGCGGGTTACACGGCCCGGTGCCGTCCCCGATTCGTTTTTTCCCGATCAGGTCTATGAAGAAGCTGCCCGTATGCTGATTGCTGCCGTTGATTCCGTCGGGGAGGAAGAGCTTCCCGGCGGACGCCGCCCGACCTGGTTTGAACTTGTCACCCTTTTTGCCATGCTCTGTTTTCAGCGGGCGGGTGTGGACTGGGTCGTCTGGGAGGTTGGGCTGGGAGGCAGGCTTGACTCGACGAATGTCGTTATGCCTGCCTGCTGCCTGATCGGTCCCATTGAGAAAGAGCATACGGAATTCCTCGGGGATACCCTTGAGGCGATAGCGGGCGAGAAGGCCGGCATCATAAAGCCGGGGGTGCCCGTCGTTGTTGCCGGTCAGCAGGCTGAGAGCGTCCGCGACGTGTTCAGGAAAAAGGCTGCCGAATACGGCAGTCCCCTCATCTTCAGTGACAGGCAGGCCGCTGCCGAAGTCACCGGCTACGTGCGGGAAGCGGCCGGAAGGGGGCAGGGGACTGTCGGAATGGAGTTGTGCATATCCTCTCCTCTGTTCTCCCGCCCGCTCAGAACGACGCTGCGGCTGCTGGGCCGCTTTCAGGCGGAGAATGCGGCCCTCGTTGCCCTTGCGCTCAAAACCGTCTTTCCTGACCTTGCCGGGGAAATCCTGGAGCGGGGCCTGGGAAAGGCCTGTCTGCCGGGGCGTTTTGAGATCGTTTCCCCGGTAAAGGGCTTTCCCGCTGTCCCGGAAATGATTCTGGACGGAGCGCATACGCCGCGGAGCATTGCCCTCACCATGGAAAGCTTTGAGCGGCTCTACGGCGGGGGCAAAAAGCCGGTCCTGCTCTTTGCCTGTGCAGCCGATAAGGATATTGAGGATATTGCAATCCTCTTTCGCGACCGCTGTGCTGCCGTGGTCCTGACAAGGCCGGGAGCAGCAAAGGCTGCCGACATGGGGAGAATGGAGCGTGCGTTCCGTGCGGCAGGGATTGTTTTTACGCTGAATCCAGACTATAGGCAGGCAATCGGGGATGCCCTGCGCGAAGCAGACCGGGCTGCAGTTCCCCTGCTGGTGACCGGGTCATTCTATCTTGTTGCCGAAGTGAAGCAGTATCTTTCCTGCCGGGGCACTCCTGTTCCGGAGCATGGGCAGGCCGGCTCCGGACAGAAGCAGTAGAGGCTGCAGGCGGCAAAATCGGGAAACCGAAACGGAAAAAAACAGAAATATCGAAAACAATACTGGAAACATTTTAAGGAAGGAATGTATGAAAAGTTTGGTCACATTCGTGTTGATGCTCGTCTCCATGGGCGCACTGGACCTGACGGGTGATCTGCTGCTCAGGGTCGTTTTCAAGGCACTGACGAGTATCCTGTTCGTGCTGACCGGTCTGTTTGCCATCGGCGAGCGGAAAAGCGGTTCGGGCTATGCCCGGCTTATCCTGACCGGATTAGTATTCGGCTTTGCGGGCGACGTGCTGCTGGAACTGGCGAACCTGAAGGGGGACCTTTACTTCGTCATCGGACTGGTCACCTTTGCACTCGGCCATGTGTTCTACCTCATTGCGTTCTTCAGGAAAAGCCGCTTTCAGTGGTTCAACCTGATTCCGACCTGCATTGTCATTCCCGCTGTCCTGATTGCGATTCCCGTTACCGGGGCATTTGACTTTACCCCGCCGGCCCTGTTCTATGCAGTCATCGCCTACGGGGTCATTCTGACCTTTATGGTGGGAAAGTCCTTCAGCTTTACGACCTATAAGGATAATCCTGCTTTCGTGCGCCTGACGGTTACCGGTGCAATCCTCTTTGCCGTGTCGGACATCATCCTGCTCTTTATCCTCTTCTTCCGGCCTGTGCTTGTCCTGCCGCGGGAGGATACGGTAAAGCAGGTCCTTACGGTCTGCAACCTGCTGACCTACTATCTGGGACAGGGGCTCATTGCGCTGAGCCTGCGGAAAGAACCGTAAAGCGGGGGGGCTGCATGAAAAGCATCATCACGTTCGTTCTCATGCTCATCGCCATGCTGGTCCTGGACCTGACCGGAGAGATGCCGGTTCAGCTGTGCGGCCTGTCACTGCGGGTGTATGCCAAGACCATTACGAGCGTCCTGTTCGTTCTGACGGGCATGATTGCCCTGCGGGAGCGCCGGGGAGGCGTAAAAGGCGGTCCGTATGCTCCGCTTGTGCTCTGCGGCCTGCTGTCCGGCTTAATCGGGGATGTCTTTATGGCCCTGAACAAGGAGTTCGGCGGTTTTCTCTACATTTCCGTCGGACTGGTTACATTCGCTCTGGGGCACGTATTTTACCTCATTGCGTTTTCACGGAAAAGCCGCTTCCGCTGGTTCAACCTGCTTCCCCTGCTCGTCATTGTTCCTGCCATCCTGATTGCGGTTCTGGTGACGGGAAAATTTACGTTCCGTCCGCCCGCCCTGTTCTATGCGGTCATCGCCTACGGCGTGATTCTTTCGTGCATGACGGGCAGGTCGCTGAGTTTTTCCGGGTTCAGGGAGCATCCTGCGTTTGTCCGCCTGACGATTGTCGGAACGATCCTCTTTGCGGCTTCTGACCTGATCCTGCTCTTCATCATGTTCTATACGCCCGTTGCGTCTTTGGCCTCAAATACCCCTGTCAGGATAACCCTTTCGGTGTTCAACCTGCTGACCTATTACGTGGGGCAGGGACTCATTGCGCTGAGCCTGAAGGAAGAGCCGTAAGGCCTGCCGGCCCCTGCCAGAGCAGTAAGGACGCTATTCGATGTAGATCCGCGGGACGCGCCGGGTAATACAGCTCGTGATTTCGTAGGAGATCGTGCCGGTCGTGCGGGCAATGGCGTCTGCGTCCTGCGCTGCCCCGTCTGCCGGGGATCCGAAGATGACGGCCTTGTCCCAGCGGCGGACGGGGCTGTCAGGCCCCAGCTCTACCATGCACTGGTCCATGCAGATGCGGCCGCGGACGGGGTAGGGCTTTCCGCCGATTGCAAGCTGCAGGCCGCACGATCCCCAGCGGCGCAGGAGGCCGTCCCCGTAGCCGACGGGGATGACGGCGATGTCCGTGTCTTCCGCTGCGATCCAGGTGCGGCCGTAGCCGACGCTCATTCCCTTTGTAAAATGCCGTATTGCGGAAACTTCGCTTTCAAATGTCATTACGGGCGTAAGGTCCAGCGGGGTGCCTGCGCTCGCAAGGTATTCCCGGTCCACCTCATCGGCATAGTAGCCGTAGAGGATGATTCCCGGCCGCACCATGTCCAGCTGCATGTCCGCATGCGTCAGGCTTGCCGCTGAAGCACAGCAATGGCGCAGGCCCGGGTCAAGCCCTTCGTTCCTGATGTTTTCGACGGCTGTCAGGAAGCGTCTGTACTGGAGCTGCGTGTATGCCTCTGCTTTCCGGCTCGTGCCGTCCGACAGGGCAAAGTGGGTGCAGGTTCCGCCGATGGCAAGCGTTCCGCTGGCGGCAATTGCCCGGGCGATGTGCCCGGCATCTTCCGGCAGGACGCCGATGCGGCCCATGCCGCTGTCAACGGCGATGTGGACGGGGTAGGCGTCTTTTCCGAGTGTCCCGGCCGCTTCTGAAAACAGCCGTATGTAGTCTTCGTCGAACACGAGCGGGGTGATGTCATGGCTGACGGCTTGTGCAGCTTCATCGGGGGCACAGAGGCTCAAAAGAAGGATGGGGGCGGAAATGCCTGCTTCGCGCAGTTCCACGCCCTCGCCGACCGTCGCAACGGCAAGCACGTTTACGCCGTCCCGGAGCAGCCTTCTGGAACATGCTACGGCTCCGTGCCCATATGCGTCTGCCTTGACTGCCGCGCAGATCTGTACACCCGGCCTGATGAAGCCCCGGATGGCCTGCAGGTTGCGGGTCAGGTTCCCCAGATGTATTATCGCCCTCGTCGCTCTCATTATGCCTATCCATTGTAGCAAAATCGCGGATTTGTTCAAGTATGCAGATACGCTTGTGAACACAATGATACGAGTGCAAGCACTTGCGGGCGAAGCTGGAAAACCCGCGGGAATACGTTTCCTCTGTTACATCTGCCATGCATCAAGGCCGTTCCGCAGGCTTGAAGGTGTGCCCGTAACTCGCTATACTGTTTCTATGGCAGTAGAACTGAATACAGACATAAACAAGACCTTTGCGGCGGCTCTTGAGCGGAGCCGCAAGCTGGAGCAGGAGATTCAGGAGAATCCCAAGAAATTCCGCGTGCTCACCGGAGACCGGCCCACGGGCCGCCTGCACATAGGCCACTATTTCGGCTCGCTCAAGAACCGGGTGCGCCTGTCCAAGCTCGGCGTGCCGACGATGATCCTCATCGCCGACTATCAGGTGCTGACCGACCACGACGCCTTCAGCGAGATAAGCCAGAACACGAAGCAGCTGGTCATAGACTACCTGGCCTGCGGCATAGAACCGGGGCCGGACGTGCTGATTTACCCCCATTCCTATATTCCCGAGGCAAACCAGCTGATGCTGCCCTTCCTGACCCTCGTCAGCAGTGCGGACCTGGAGCGCAACCCGACGGTGAAAGAGGAGATTGCGAGCGGGCTGGAGCGGGGGAACATGAAGACGGTCAACGCGGGCATGCTGACCTATCCCGTGC
The DNA here is from genome assembly GCA_946410085.1 of uncultured Treponema sp. Taxonomy (GTDB): domain Bacteria; phylum Spirochaetota; class Spirochaetia; order Treponematales; family Treponemataceae; genus Treponema_D. The sequence continues at coordinate 18,137 of CAMJZA010000040.1, forward strand.
ACCAGGCGTGCGACATCCTCTTCTGCAAGGGGAACGTCGTTCCCGTCGGCAAGGACCAGCTGCCCCACATCGAGATGACCCGGCTCATCGCCCGCCGCTTTAACGAGAAGTTCTGCAAAGGGAAAGAGGGCGTGTTCCCCCTGCCTGAGGCCCTGCTTTCCAAGACCCCGGCAATCATGGGTCTGGACGGGACGCAGAAGATGAGCAAGTCGCGCGGGAATGCGGTCATGCTGTCCGCGACCGAGGACGAGACCGCCGCCGTCATCAAGAAGGCGACGACCGACTCCGACCGGCACATAACGTATGATCCGGAAAAACGGCCTGAAGTGGCAAACCTGCTCATGCTGATTTCCCTCTGCACGGGGGAGGAGCCTGCCGCGATAGCCGAGCGGATCGGTGACGGCGGCGGCGGCATGCTCAAGAAAACCCTGACCGAGGCCTTGAACGAGGAACTGCGGCCTATCCGCACTAGGCGGGCGAAACTTGAGAAGAACCCCGACTACATCCGGCAGGTGCTGCTTGACGGCAGCCGCGGAGCGCGGGAAATCGCCGTTAAGACCCTCGATGAGGTGCGCCGGGCGATGAACATGGAGATATAGGCAGGGGCGGGCCGTTACCGCCTGCCTTCTAGGCGAATTCCGGCCGGGTTTTAAACGTTACCCGGCTGGGTTTTAAATGCTGCTAAGCTAGGTTTTAAACGCTGCTAGGCTGTTTTTTAAATGGTACTAGGCTAGGTTTTAAACGCTGCTAGGCTAGGTTTTAAATGTTGCTAGGCTAGGTTTTAAATGTTGCTAGGCTAGGTTTTAAATGCTGCTAAGCTCGGTTTTAAACGAATTCCGTCCGTGTTTTAGACGGTTGCCGGCGGAAAATAAAACACCCCGCTACTGCGGGGTGCAAAAAAAGTGCCCGGGATGAGACTCGAACTCACACGCTTTTTACGGCACTAGGACCTGAACCTAGCGTGTCTACCAATTCCACCATCCGGGCAAGTGAAAACAGTATATAAGAAATGACTGCTTTGGTCAAGCCCCTTCAGGGCAGAATTTGCATTTTTATGATTTTATATTGAGCAGGGCAATGACAAGTCCTATGAGGACGATGACGCTTGCAACAAGCAGCCATGTCGGAACGTCATTGCTGCTCGCTTTCCGCGGCGTTCGCCCGCCGGAAGCCCGCAGCTTCCGTTCTTTCTTTGCCTTTTTGCCTTTCTTCTTTTTGTCCTGCAGGAAGGAGGGGACCTGTCCCGGTCCGTAGAGGTCCTCCTGGCTCATTGCATAGTGACAGCGGGGACAGCCGTTCTTGAAGTCGTTCACGCTGCCCATGTAGCCGCAGCTGGGGCAGCGGACCGCCGCAAAAAACTTACCGCAGTGAGGGCAGAAACGGGCATTTGCCGCTACTTCCTCACCGCAGTTTTCACAGAAATATTTCGGTTTTGTACTGGACCCTGCCATTACTCTGTGCCAAGGTTGTCAACGATGTAGTTATAGATGTACCAGATGCCGTCCCGCTGGCGGACGTAGTAGGTGTAGCGTTTCTTTTCGGTAAAGGTTCCGTTGTTGAAGTACTCGAGTACCTTAATGCTTCCGTCGGTCTGGGAGTAGGTTGTGTTCTCTATCTCGAAGCGGTCGGGAATCGCCACGATGTCGGTTTCAATGCGGGCCTGCTTGAGGCTTGACTTGAAGGCGAGGATCTGCTTGTTGCGGCCGTCTGCGCTTTCTGCGTTGTAGCGCCTGCTGCGGGCAGGATCCTTCTTGAGCATCTCTTCGACATCCATGTACAGGAAGTACTGGTCCCAGAGGCTCCTCTGGCGGGCAATGATCGTCTGCTCAACGACCTTATCCGGGCTGATTGCTTCGGGCTGCAGGATGGCAGCCGTCGTCACGGCAACGGGGATTTCCGTTGAGGATGCAGCGGTTGAAGAAGGCCGGATCTCAAGGCTCAGCCGGTTCGACGTGATGTAGTCGTAGCGGTTGGAGTAGAGTTCCGGGTAGAACTTCATGTTGATGTAATAGATTGAAGCGTTATTGATGTTGATGAAATCCTTCAGGTTTTCAACGAAGGAGTATTCTTCTCCTGCCTCAAGGGCAATCTCGCGGAAGTAGACGGTCTGGTTCGTCGTCCGCTTCTTGAGGAGGCTCGACGTTTCTTCCAGCTTCATGTTCTTGACGTCAACCGCATCGAAGTCTATGCTGAATCTCCTGTCATCGGCAAGCTTGAAGCGGAGCGTGTCGGCGCCGGTGTTCTTTATCGTGATGTGGATGTTGACGGGGTTATCCTCATTGTTCCCCGGATAGTACATGCTCTTGTCATAGAATTTTATGGATACCTTCGCATTTTCTGCGGCCTTTTCCTCTGCCCGCTGGATACTTTCAACGGCACATATCTGGGCAAGGATTGCTAAAGATGCTATAATGCCTATACATGTTTTTTTCACGGCTAACTCCCGCCTGGATTTCAGGCATAGTTAAATTCTTCAATACTCTGTTTATCGGTATCCTATGAAAAATAATTCAGCAATAAATCGGCTGCCGCTTTCCCTGTTCCTCAGGGGCTATGCGCCTTTAACGGAAGGAGTTGCGGCTGCAGTCAACGGAAGCCTGACGGCTCCGATCGACGTAAAGGGACTGAAGGGAAGCCTGCCGCTCTTTTTCATTTCCATGTATATGGAAAAAAATGCAGAGCGGAATGCTTCTGAGGCTGCGCAGGCAGATTATGTCATCGTGACTCCGGGGCAGAAGGAATGCGATGAGTGCGAGAGCGACCTTGAGACTATCCTCGGTCCTGCAGTTTCCATATACAAGCTTCCCTGGTGGGGGAGCCTGCCGTACCGGAGTACGGCTCCCGGCTCTTCGGTGTTCGGGGAACGGGCCGGATTCCTTGCCCGCCTATGCGTCAGGAATTCCGCCGGGGCAAAGCCCCGTGTGTTCATCGTGCCCCAGCGGGCCCTGCTGACGCCGCTGCCTCCGCCGGAATATGAGCGCAGCCTGCTTCAGAAACTTGAGAAAGGGCAGACGATGGATACGCTCCGGCTGGCGGAAAAGCTCGTGTCCCTCGGCTATACCCGGGTTCCCCGCGTCACGGTGAAGGGTGAGTTTGCCCTGCGCGGCGAGGTCCTCGACATTTTCATGCCCGGGGAACGGAGTGCGTACCGGATTCAATTTGACTTTGATGCGATCGAACAGATAAAGTTCTTTGATCCGGAAACGCAGGGGACGAAGTCGAACGGGGAACTCCTTGACAGCCTGATCCTCTATCCCATGAAGGAGGTGGTCTGGGATGATGCGCTCTGCGGGAAGCTGAAGCAGCTGCTTGAAAAGGAAGACCGGGAGGGCATTTCTGAATCCAGTAATGCTGCTGCGGCAGCGGATATTCATCTGGGCCTGACCGAGGAGGGCAGGAAGGAGAAGGACCGGCTGCTGACGGAACTTGCCGTCAACAGATGCAGCGAAGGGGAGGAACTCTACTACGGAAACCTCTGGAACCGTCAGTACGGCTTGATGGACTATATAAAGGAAGAAACTCCGGTGTTCTTCCTGGATTTTGACCGCCTGCGGAATGCCGTCCAGATGATTGCGAACGAGTATGCTTCGGCATACCGGCTAGCCAGGCAAAAACTGCCCGTCCTGAAACCCAAAGCAATGCTCCTTGATTTTGAAACTACCGTCCGTTATGTGACTAATAGTATGTTTTTTCGTACTATTGAAACTGATACTGCGCTGTCGGAGGATGCTTTTTGTGCAAAATCGCTGCTTGAAATACCGAGTCAGAGTGCACAGAGCTTCTTCGGTAACATCAACTATTTCAAGGAAAACCTGACAGCCCTGCAGAAGGAAGGCTACCGGATCTTTGTCTTTGCCGACAATCCGAATCAGGCGCTGCGGATCGGGGAGCTGCTCAAGGACTTTACTGCTGACGGTGAGGAAGGCCGGTTTCCCGTCAAGGTAGAGGCCCTGTCGTTAACGGAAGGTTTTTCCATTGAGGAGCAGAAAATCCTCGTCATACAGGAAAATGAGATTTTCGGCCGGAAAAAGGCAGCGCCGGCGTCGATACGGCGGGCAAAATCCCGCGTCATCGATACCTTTGTGGAACTGAATCCCGGTGACTATATCGTGCACGTCAACTACGGAATCGGTTTGTTCAAGGGCATTGAACGGGTCAAATCCCTCGGGACGGAGCGGGATTATATCAAGCTTGAGTATGCCGATCAGGACTTCGTGTTTGTTCCGATTGAGCAGGTCAATATGGTCCAGCGCTATATCGGCAGTGAGGGAAGCAGTCCCCAGCTGGACCGGATCGGGAGCAAGAGCTGGAAGAACCGCAAGTCAAAGGTGCAGCAGAAGGTCGAAGAGATGGCCGAAAAGCTGATAGACCTGTATTCAAAGCGGCAGGCCTCCCGGGGCTTTCCGTTTCCGCGGGATGGGGAGTGGCAGACGGCATTTGAGGCGGCGTTTCCCTACGAAGATACACCGGATCAGGTTGAAGCGGCGAGGGAAATCAAGGAAGATATGGAACGGGCGGTTCCGATGGACCGCCTGCTCTGCGGCGACGTCGGTTACGGCAAGACGGAAGTTGCGATGCGGGCAGCATTCAAGGCCGTCATGGGGGGCAAGCAGGTCGCCTTCCTTGCACCGACGACGATTCTTGCCGAGCAGCATTACGAGAGCTGTCTGGAGCGCTTTAAGAATTTCCCCGTCCATATTGCGATGCTCTCGCGTTTCGTACCTCCGGCGGAGCAGAAGAAGGTAATTGCCGCGCTTGCGAAAGGCGGGGTCGATATTCTGGTCGGAACGCACCGGATAATCCAGAAGGATATAATCTATAAGGATTTAGGCTTGATGATCATCGACGAAGAGCAGCGTTTCGGCGTAAAGGACAAGGAAAAGCTCAAGAGCCTTAAAACGAATGTTGACAGCCTTGCGATGAGTGCGACGCCGATTCCCCGCACCCTGCACATGAGCCTGCTGAAAATCCGCGACATGTCGCTCTTGACGACCCCGCCTCAGAACAGGCAGCCGATCGAGACGGCTATCGAGTCCTTTTCGGGCGAGAAGGTTGCTCGTGCCATCAGGCGGGAAGTGGAGCGGGGGGGCCAGGTGTTTTACCTGCATAATCGGGTTGAAAACCTTGAGGAGACACGGGCGGAACTTGAGCGGCTGGTGCCCGAAATGCTTATCGAGATTGCACACGGGCAGATGTCCAGTGAAGAACTTGATGATATCTTCCGCCGCTTTAAGATGGGGGGCTTTCATGTGCTTGTTGCGACGACCATTATTGAAAACGGCATTGACATCCCGAATGTCAATACGATAATCATTGACCGGGCGGACATGTACGGGGTAAGCCAGCTGTACCAGCTGCGGGGCCGGGTAGGGCGGAGCGACCGGAAGGCCTACGCCTATCTGTTCTATCCCGAAAATAAGTCCCTGAGTGATATTGCGATGCGCCGCCTGCAGGTTATCAGTGACTTTACCGAGCTTGGGTCGGGTTTCAAGATTGCGATGAAGGATATGGAGATCCGCGGGGCCGGCAACCTGCTTGGCCGGGACCAGAGCGGTGAGGTCTATGCCGTCGGCTTTGAGATGTACCTGCACCTGCTGAATGCGGCAATCGAGCGGCTGACCAACAGCGGCTGGCAGGCGCCCGATGAGACGCTGCTGGAGCTTGAGTACACGGGCTTCATACCGGACCGCTATATCTCCGATGCCCAGACCAAGATGGAGCTGTATAAGAAGATTGCGGCCATTGGTTCCCAGTCCGAGCTCGATGCTGTGTACGGTGAGCTGACGGACCGCTTTGGTCCGGTGCCGGAAGAGGTGAACAGCCTGCTGTGTCTGGCGAAGATACGCATCCTGTGCCACCGGCTGTCGATTGTTTCGCTCCGGGAAAAACAGGAAACTGTCCGGGTTGAATTCGGCAGTGATGCAAAGGTGAACGTGGATAAGGTTTTGAGCCTGATAAAGCGCAATCCCGGCAGTGTAAGCCTGGACTCGCAGCATCCCAATCAGCTGCTTCTGAAGACGAATTCAATCGATTTGAATACTAAGAGCGAATTTATCCGGGATAAGCTGGAGCAGCTGGGATAACCCGGCTGGTATGGCATGCGGGCATTCATCAGGGATCTTTCAAACTTCACGGGAAAGTCCCTGCTGAAGTTGCCTCAGTCGTCGTCTGAATCTGCCGATTCGATCGGCAGGGTGTTCAGGTAGATGTAGTAGCCGTCGGTGCAGCTGTCCTTGTTGTCAAAGTAGAAGATGATGTCTTCGTACATCACGGCTTTGTCTTCATCCTTGAAGTTATGGGCCAGATAGAGGTGTTTGCCCTGCCAGTTTTCCCGCCATAAGTAGATGAGAACTTCTGCGCCATATCTGTCTGCATTGTCCCGGGAGTACGGCCGGTCGCTCCGGGTCCAGGTGTCGGGAATGGTTCCGTTGTATTTTTCCAGGAGTGCCTTCTGTTCGGCAGCGCTTCCTGTATTGATGGCTTCAATCTGCTCTATTGCTTCCTCATCTGAGCCGGATGCCGCGTCGTCGCAGGCGCTGACCAGAACAGACAGGGGGATCGCTGCGATAACAGATAAAAACAGCGGCAACAGGGCTTTTTTCGCGAAAACCATGCTTATGATTCTAACCGAAACATCCGATTTTGTAAAGGCTCTCATGGCAGCCGGGCCTGGGTTCGGCGGAAAGACAGGGGGTAAGATGAGGCAAACTGATTATGTGTTTACTTTTGATAATTTATATTCTGTAAACTTAAGTATAGACCGGATAAGCGTTTAGGGAAAACAGCTGTCTGTCCCCCTAAACGTGCCCTGTAATTTACAAAACATTGTCCTTAAAGTCAAGCCGTCTTGAATGAATGCTCATCAAAAGTCCTATTGCACTCATATTGGTGATCAGCGCTGATCCTCCGTATGAAAGGAACGGCAGCGGAATTCCGGCAACAGGCATGATGCCCATGACCATTCCGACATTGAGGCAGAAATGATAGAAGAACATCCCCAGAATGCCGGCAACAATCAGGCCGCCGAACCGGTTGCTTGCCTTCCAGAGTATGGATACGCAGCGGATGAGTACCGTAAAGAAACAGCTGAACAGAATCAGACCGCCGACAAAGCCGGATTCCTCAGAGATAATGCTGAAAATGAAGTCCGTGCTCTGTTCGGGCAGGAAACGGTAGTGGCTCTGGGTTCCCTGCAGGAAGCCCCGTCCCCAGAGACCTCCTGAACCGATTGCGATCTTGGACTGGATGATATTCCAGCCTGCCCCGAGCGAATCGCTCGAGGGATCAATGAAAACTATCAGGCGTTGGATCTGGTAGGGTTTCAGAACATGTCCGGCTGCAATTGAAAAGACGAGGCCTGCCGTAATGATGCCGAACCCGTAGGTCAGCCAGTAGTAATACTTCTTGCGGAATACAGCAATACCGACTGCACAGAGCATGGTGACGAACAGGGCTGCCGCAATTACCAGGAGCGAAAGCTTCCGGTCTGTCAGGATACTGATGGCAGGGATCGTCTTATGGGCAATCTCGCTCTGCCATATCGGGAGAATGGTAAAGATAATCGTTGTTGTACCGATGCCTATCACCAGCATGATATAGCGGAGCGGAATGCCCGTCATGAAGCACATGAACAGGAAAATCGGCAGGTAGACGGTTGCCGTCCCTAAATCCGGCTGCCCGAGGATGAGAAGGACGGGAACGAACAGAATGATGAGGGCTTTGATGAAGCGTTCCTTTTCATCTACTTCTGTCGAACGGTCCAGATACCAGGCAAGGAAAATGATGTACAGGATCTTTACCGGTTCGGAAGGCTGTATGCCCAGGTTTTTTATGCCGATCCAGCTGTGGGCGCCGTTGACATTTTTACCGAAGAACATCGTATAGATGAGCAGCAGGATGCTGGCGATGTACAGGTACGGTGCGTAGCGCTTGAATTTACGGTAATCAAACAGCGTAAAGGCAATCATGAGGACAAAGCCGATGGAAAACCATACGATCTGCTTCTGATACTCATTTGAAACATTGACGCCTTCCGAATTTATTCCCGAAGAGTAGATGAATAGAATGCCGAAGGTTGAAAGGATTCCGATGCAGCCTATGAGGAGATAATCGAATTTCGCAAGAAAAGTAAGCTTCAGGTTCATTATTCCATTCTTCCGGTGAGTTTTATCAGGTAGCGGAATCCCAGCGCATTGACGGCCTCATCGTAGCTCTGGTCTGCGAAGATGCCCTGAAAGACAATGTTCGTTGCGTAGGGGGCCCACCATTCCCAGTCGTTGACGGCTTCAACGATTGTTGCTATGACAATCTGGTCTTCTACGGGGCCGTCAAAGGGACCGTAGGCGACCATCCAGGAATGCCAGTGGTTCTTTGCATATCCGTTGACTTCTGCCGTTCCCGTTTTTCCGGCAAGCTGAACGACCTTGTTGTGCATCGGATAGGCAGGGGTTCCATCGGTTATCGTATAGCGCAGGTCATTGCGGACTTCCTGCCAGACTTCAGGAGAAACCGTCGACGTAATCAGGGGTTCAATGGCCGTCTCTTCTATGACTTCATCCGTCGCCCCGTCGTGGATTTCCTTGAGCAGGTGCGGCCGGTAAATCGTTCCCCCGTTGCAGACCATCGCCATCATATCGGCCATGTGGAGGGGGGTTACCTGCGTAAAGCCCTGCCCTATCGACATGTTCATTGAGTCTCCGCCGAGCCACTTTTCGTGAAAGCGGCGCTCCTTCCACTGGGCCGTCGGAACAAGGCCCTTGGAAGAAGCCGGCAGGTCAATCTCAAGATCCTGCCCGAAGCCGAATTCCTTTGCGTAACTGGCGATTTTGTCAACGCCGAGGTAGTCACGTCCGACAATCCAGAAGTAAACGTCACAGGACTGCGCAAGGGCATTTTTTAAATCCAGCCGCCCGTGGCCGGGCTTCTTGACATGGCAGTGGAAAATGCGGCCGCCATAGTCGAGTTCACCCTCGCAGGGAATGTACTGGGAGGAAGAAAAGGCTTTTTCGTTGAGCATCGCCGTTGCCATTATGGTCTTGAACGTCGACGCCGGCGGATAGGTTGCGTTGACTGCCCGGTTCAGCAGGGGGTTGTTCGGTGATGAAGCAAGCGCTGCGTACTGCGAGGCATAGTTGCCGCTCGTAAAGAGATTCGCGTCAAAAAAAGGATAGGAGACCATCGCGAGCACTTCACCGGTAGCAGGCCGGAGTACGACAATTGAACCGACCCGTTCTCCCAGCGCCTTTTCCGCAAGCGTCTGGATGCTGGTGTCGATCGTCAGGACCAGGTTGCTCCCGCTTATGGGGGGCGTTATGATCGGCTTGTCGCTCAGAACCCGGCCACGGGCGTCGACCGTCCGGCTCTCCCTCCCCTGCTGGCCCTGCAGGAGCTTATCATACTGCTTTTCGATGCCGGTCTTCCCGATAATCGAATTCTTCGTATAGCCCTGGTTGTAAAGCAGGTTCAGCTCATCGCGGGTAATATCCCCCACGTAGCCGAGGATATGGCTCATTGAACCGGAGACGACATAGTTCCGCATGGGCTTGTTGGTCCATGAGACGCCCGGCAGGTCCGTGATGTTCTCCGCGATGTTGGAAATGACTTCAAAGGGAACATTGCCTTTCACTTCTACTGCAGTAAAAGACCGCCGTATGTTTGCCGGAATCTTTTTGTCAATCGCATCTTTCGTCATTCCCAGAAAATCAGCAAGCTTGAGGATGACCGTATCGTAGCGCTTCGGATTGATTTCTCCGGGAACGACGCTGACCGAAAAGGAGTCTGTGTTGATGACGAGGGGCATGTTTGCGTTCCGGTCAAAGATCTCGCCGCGCTGGGCAGGAATGGTCCGCACCGTACTGGAAATCTGCTTTGACTGGCTTCTGTATTCGCTTCCCTGGACAATCTGGAGGATGAAGAGCCGGTAGAGGTAGCATGCAAAAACGATGGCGAAAATGCACATGAGGAAGTTCAGCTTGAGGCGCTTTTTGAGGCTTTCGTCAGCCGACGAAAAACCGGATTTCGGGAATTGCATTCTAGATGGCAGCCTCCGGTTTTACGACGATGAACTTCTTGAAGAGATTGAGCAGTTTGAAGATGAAGGGGCTCAGCAGGGTGTTTTCTGCGATTTCCCAGAAGAAAATCATGGTAAACGGCGAAAAACGGATGTGTACCATCGGAAAGAGGATGCTGATGCACAGCAGAAGCCCCCCCTTGAGCATGCTTGCGGCGAGGACAAGGAGGGCCGGTGTCAGGATGCCGTCCGTATTGAGGACCTTATTGAATAGGCCTCCGCAGTAGCCGAGTACGGTCCGGTACAGGCAGTTCAGGCCGAAGGGACCGGCACTCAGGAAGTCCAGGCACAGGCCGGAGAAAAAACCGCTTGTTTCACCGAACAGCTTTCCGTTCTGGAGCGATATGAACAGGACGCATATCAGACAGATGTCCGGAACCGCCGGCAGGTAGACGATGTTGGAAAGGATTGCCTCCTTTATCAGGGCTGCCAGAAGGATGACGAGGGTGCTTGCAATGCAGGTCTTGATGTAGGTGTCGTCTTTCATCCTTTGTTCTCCTCTCCCGCTGCCTTCTCTTTCTGCGGAAGTACGGTCTCGTCCGGGACTGCCGGCAGCTGTGCTTCATTCGGTGCACTCTGGTCAACGACAAACACCATCTCCAGCTTTGAAAAATCGATGATCGGTTCCATCTCTATCTGCAGGGATGAATCATAGTCCAGTACGGTTATCTTCGTGATTGTCCCGATGGGAATATCCCGCATGTAGTTGCCGTTTTCTCCGCTCGTAACGACAATGTCACCGAAGTGTATGTCCTGCAGCATCCGTTTCCGGATGAATTCCAGGGAGAGCGGGCTGTCGATGCTCCCCGACCCCGTGACCAGACCGAGGTCGCGGGTATTCTGAATCCGTGCCGAGATATTGCAGCTGCTGTCGTAGAGCGGCATGACGATGCTTGTTGCAAGACCGACGGTGACTACTTTGCCGACAATGCCGATGCTGCCGCTTTGAACTGCAATGACCGGCATGTTTTTCCGGATGCCGCTCATTGCCCCCTTGTCAATCGTAATGCCTGAAAAGATGTTGTCAGAATCACGGCCGATAATCTGTGCGGCAATATTCCGGTAGCTGACTGTTTGGGAAAGCCCCAGCTGTTCCCGCAGGCGCTCGTTCTCTTTCCTGATATCGGCGTTGCTTCTCCGCAGGTACTCGTAGTCCTTCAGTTTTTCGGTCAGTGCGTCATATTCTTCCTGGAGCCGGGCGAGATCCCGGACTGAGGTAAAAACGGAACTGGTGCCGTCAGCGACGGCATGCAGGCCCTTCTGCAGGACGGAAAGGCAGGAGAAGCCGATCGTTTTGAAATTGATGATGAAGCCCCCGGAAGAAAGACCGAGCAGCAGGGAGCTTATGAATACAAAGACTGCGAGAACCAGCTCAGGAAGCTTGAGGAAAGCGCGCCTTTTCATGCGTATTAGCTGTTGATGTTGTTATAGATGGACCTGTTTGATGTCATGTCCCGGAAGAGCTCAAATGCCTGTCCTGCTCCCACCGCAACGCACTCGAGCGGCTTCTCAACGAGAATGCAGGGAACCCCGGTCTCTTTCTGGATGAGCTTCTGCAGTCCCTTGAGCATGGAGCCTCCTCCCGTCATGACGATACCGCGCTCAACGATATCGGCCGCAAGTTCCGGCGGCGTCCGTGAAAGGGTCCGCTTTATCTCCTCAACGATCTTCGTAATCGGGTCTTTCAGGGCTTCGCGGACTTCAACCGAGTCAACTTCAAGCCGCCGGGGAAGACCTGTAACGGCATCGGTCCCCTTTATTTCCTTATGTTCAATGGCATCTTCCGCTGCCGCATTGCCGATCTCAATCTTCAGCCCTTCCGCCATCTGGGGGCCGATGATCAGGCTGTGGGTTGACCGGATGTATTTGATGATTGCTTCGTCAAACTCGTTTCCGCCCGTACGGATGGAGCTGGTGATGACCATGCCTCCGAGGGAGATGACCGAAACCTCGGTCGTTCCGCCTCCGATGTCGCAGACCATGTGTCCGGCCGGCTCGTAAATCGGAATCTGTGCGCCGATAGCTGCGGCAAGGCTTTCCTCGATGACTTCGACTTCCTTTGCACCGGCTTTGAGGGCTGCTGCCATGACGGCATCGCGCTCAACCTGCGTAATGCAGGAAGGAATGCCTATTTTCATGCGGATTGACTTGAACAGACGGCGGTGAGGCAGGACTTTTGAGATGAAATACTTGATCATCTTTTCCGTTGAACTGCTGTCCGAGATGACACCGTCTGCGAGGGGGCGGATGGCGACGATGCCGCTCGGCGTCTTCCACAGCATCCGTTTTGCTTCGGCACCGACTGCGACGACTGCGCCGGTTCCCTTCTCAACCGCAACGACGGAAGGTTCATCGATGACAATTCCCTGTCCCCGCACATAAATGAGGGTATTGCAGGTTCCTAAATCGATTCCTAT
>CAMJZA010000041.1 GCA_946410085.1 uncultured Treponema sp.
ATGGACATTGCACATCATTTTGTGGAAAAAGGGCAGGGAGAGCCTCTGCTGCTTCTTCATGGGAACGGGGAGGACTGCGGGTATTTCCGGGGCCAAATAGACGACTTCTCAAAATACTACCATGTGTATGCGCCGGATACGAGGGGGCACGGGAAAACGCCGAGGGGCGAGGCGCCCTTTACGATACGGCAGTTTGCAGATGATCTGCTGGGCTTTCTGGATGCGCATCAGATTGCGAAGGCCCATCTGCTCGGCTTTTCGGACGGCGGGAACATTGCAATGCGCTTTGCGATGCGGCATCCTGACCGGGTAAAGCGCCTGATTCTGAACGGGGCAAACCTGAATCCTGCCGGCGTGAAGCGTTCCATTCAGATTCCCATTGAACTCGGCTACCGGATTGCAAAACTCTTTTCCGCCGGGAGCGACTCTGCCAGGCTGCATGCGGAGATGCTCGGCCTGATGGTCAATGAGCCGGATGTGAAGCCGGAAGAGCTTGCGGGAATACAGGCGGAAACGCTGGTTATTGCCGGAACGGACGATATGATTACGGAAGCCCATACGAGGCTGATTGCAGCAGGCATCCCGGGCAGCCGGCTCGTGCTGATACAGGGCAGTCACTTCATTGCCCACGAGAAGCCCGAAGCGTTCAACCGGGCAGTGCTTGACTTTTTGCAGGGCTGCTGAGTCAAGTTCCGTTACTTCCCGATTCCGTATGGTCAAAGCTGCCCTTATATGCTATACTGTCCGCCATATACCATTACGGAGGCTTTGGAATGCCGGTTTCGCGCTATATAAAGGAGACGATGAACAGCAAGGGTTCAGGCGTCATCCGCAAGATGTTCGAGGAGGGGGTGGCCCTCAAGAAGCAGTACGGGGAGGACAAGGTCTTTGACTTCAGCCTGGGGAACCCCGATCTGGACCCGCCGGAGGGGGTGGCTTCCGCCATCGCGCGGATTGCCGCAGTCCGGGAAAAGAACTGGCACGGCTACATGCCCAACGCGGGCTATCCTTTTGCCCGCGATGCAATGGCTGCCAAGACCGCGAAGGAGCAGGGCGTTCCCGTCACGGGTGACTGCGTCGTGATGGCGGTCGGGGCGGCCGGTGCCCTGAACAGCCTTTTAAAGGCAATCCTGAACGAGGGGGACACCGTGGTCGTTCCTGCCCCCTTCTTTGCCGAGTATTCCCATTACGTGCACAATTACGGCGGGACACTCGTTCCCGTGCCGACTAAGGCGGACTTCTCGCTTGACATAGACGGCATTGCAGCCGCCCTGACTGACAGGACCGCTGCCGTCCTCATCAACAGCCCCAACAATCCGACGGGCCGGGTCTATCCCCAGAAGGACATCGACGCGCTTGCCGCCGCCCTGAATGCCCATTCGGCCAGGTGCGGCAGGAAGCCCTACCTGATTCTTGACGAGCCCTACCGCGCCATTGCCTATGACGGCATCAAGGTCGCCGCCGCCTTCCCGGCCTACGACAGCGCGATAGTCGTCACCTCCTTTGCCAAGAACCTGAGCCTGCCCGGTGAGCGGATCGGCTACGTCTGCGTGAACCCGGCCTGCCCCGACAGGGCGGAGGTCGTGGCGGCCTGCATTTTCTGCACGCGTATTCTGGGATACGTGAACGCACCCGCCCTGATGCAGCGGGTCGTTGCAGAGTCCTGGGACGACCCGGCGGACTACTCGCTTTACAGGAAGCGGCGGGACGAGCTGGTTGCGATTCTGGACGAGGCCGGGGTGGAGCACGCCAGCCCGGAGGGGGCCTTCTACATGTGGTGCAAGGTTCCGTCATCGTTCAGAGGGGACGACATGGACTTCGCCGACTACCTCAAGAAGTACCTGATCCTTTGCGCGCCGGGTACCGGCTTTGGCGGCAAGGGCTGGTTCCGTCTGGCCTACTGCGTCAGCGAGCAGTCCATCCTGAACTCCCGCGGGGCCTGGCTCAAGGCGATGGAGGGGCTGAAGGACTGAATAAGCTGAACGTGACCGGTTTTTACGCTGGCTTTTGAATTCTTTTCTGGCAAAACGCCGGATCCTGTGCTATAATAAGGACTATATTCAGTTAGAAAGGGGTTTGACGTATGAAGATTCTTATGGTCAGCTCAGAGGCTGTTCCTTATGCCAAGACCGGCGGGCTTGCCGACATGGTGAGCGCGCTCGCAATCCAGCTCACGAACATGGGGCATGACGTGAAGATCGTCATCCCCCGCTACTACAAGATAGACAGGAAGAAACTGACCCAGCTTGAAGGACCCATGGCGGTCGCCGCCGGGCAGCAGGAGACCTGGACGGCGGTCTATACGACTTCCATGCCGGGCTGTGACAGGCTCAAGGTCTACTTCATTGACCACGAGCAGTGCTTTGGCCGCGACGGAATCTACGGGGTGCCCGGCGAGAGTGACTTCCACGACAATCCCTACCGCTTTGCCGTCCTTGCGCACGGGGCTTTCCAGCTCTGCCGCAAGCTCGGCTGGTACCCGGACATCATCCACGCCCACGACTGGTCCAGCTGCCTTGCTCCGGTCATCCTCAAGCATGTCTGCCGCTACTCGGGCTTCGAGCGCACGGCAAGCGTGCTGACCATCCATAATCAGGGCTATCAGGGGCAGTACGGCAAGGACAAATTCCCCGCGCTCGGCATAGACTGGGGCCTCTACTACGGTGCGGGCTTTGAGCATCAGGGGGGAATCAACTTCCTGCAGGCGGGAATCAGTTCCGCCGACATGATAACGACGGTTTCTCCGACCTATGCCTGGGAAATCCAGACTGCCGAGGGCGGCTTCGGACTTGACGGCCTGCTCCGCGTCCGCAGCGACGTCGTCAAGGGGGTGCTGAACGGGGCGGATACCAAGTACTGGAACCCGGAGAGCGACACGAAGATTCCCGCGAATTTCTCCGCGAAGGACCTGTCCGGCAAGGCTAAGTGCAAGGAGGAGCTTCAGAGGAAGTTCGGCCTGGAGGTCAACCCCTCCATTCCCGTGTTCGCCATGGTTACTCGCCTGGTTGACCAGAAGGGCATCGGCGACGTGTTCGGCCCGACCTACGGTGCGATGTACCCGATGTGCCGTGACATGAATATCCAGTTCGTCGTGCTCGGAAGCGGGGAGGGCTGGTGTGAGAACGAGATCAACTCCCTCCAGTGGCAGCTCAAGAACTTCAAGGCCTACGTCGGCTACAACGAGGCGCTGAGCCACCTGATCGAGGCGGGAAGCGACTTCTTCCTCATGCCGTCCAAGTACGAGCCCTGCGGCCTGAACCAGATTTATTCCATGCTCTACGGAACCCTGCCCATCGTCAGGCGGACCGGCGGTCTTGCCGACACGGTTGCCAACTACAACGAGCAGACCGGCGAGGGCACGGGCTTTGTCTTTGACCAGCTGAACCCCAGCTCCATCTATAATACGGTCGGATGGGCGACCTGGGCTTACTATAACAAGAAGGACGACATCAGGAAGATGCAGGTCCGCGGCATGCAGCAGGACTTCGGCTGGGACATCGCTGCGAACAAGTACCTGGATGTCTACAAGGAAGCCCTCAAGCGCGGCTGCGGCATAGACTGGAAAGACTAGTCTTTCCGCGGGAACGTACTGGATTTGCTGACGAAATCCAGTGCGTTTTCTTGCAAAATCCAGTGGATTTGCCGGTAAAATCAAGTTGATTTTCTTGCAAAATCCACTGGATTTTTTGACAAAATCAAGTTGATTTGCTGACGAAATGCAGTTCGTTTTTGCGTCTGCATTTCCGATGGAAGGAAAACCCGTCGGTACTGAAAACCTGTCTGCGCTGGTAATCCACTCCTTTCTGTCTCCCCTGATAATTAGCTGTTTTATACCCTTTATCTCCTTTACGTCTGGAAAAAAAATGAGTAATATTGTAGTATAATACCGTAAAATATCGTTTTTACATTGAGGTTTTATGAGCAACGACAGCAATAAAAAGCCGGATAATAAGGATGAGTTTGATCCCTACAACTTCTTCAAGTTGTCCGTCGATGAAGATGACCGGAAAAAGGATGACGGCGGGAAGAAGGGAGGCGGCCCCGGCAAGATGCCCTTTTGGGGCATTCTCATTGCGATTGTCGGCATATTCGGCATACTGAACCTGCTTTCCACATCGAGTACCGAAGGGCAGATTGACTTTTCCGAATTCAGGAAGCTGATAGAGGACGGCAGCATTGTCCGGGTCGAAATGGAGGACAGCGAGTTCATCGGCTACGGTCCGAACGCTGCGGTTTCGTCTGCCGGGAAGGGAAGTTCCCTTGACCGCTATTTCGGCCTGCTCAAGAGTCAGACTTCCAGCAACCGTGAGGTATACCGTACGACGGGCGTCCTCATGCAGAGCTTCATTGACCTGCTCGATGAGAAAAAGGTTGAATACAAGTTCGTGACCCGGCAGAACTCCTATCTGCTGCAGATCCTGCTGAACTTCATCATCCCCTTCGGCTTCATTTTCTTCATGTACTGGCTGATTTTCCGCAAGATGGGCGGCGGCCTCGGCGGTTCCTTCTTCGGGGCCGGCGGCGGACGCTCTCGTGCCGTTGACGAGGGCAAGGTGAAGACCCGCTTTGCCGATGTTGCCGGTGAAGATGAGGCAAAAGAGGAGCTGATGGAAATCGTAGACTTCCTCAAGTCGCCCAAGAAGTATACGGATATCGGCGGTAAGATTCCCAAGGGCGTCCTGCTCGTCGGCCCGCCCGGAACGGGAAAGACCCTGCTGGCACGTGCCGTTGCAGGAGAGGCGGGCGTTCCCTTCTTCCGCATTTCCGGTTCCGATTTCGTTGAGATGTTCGTCGGCGTCGGTGCAAGCCGTGTCCGCGACCTCTTCCGTACGGCGCGCGAGAAGGCGCCCTGCATCATCTTCATTGATGAGCTGGATGCAATCGGTAAGAGCCGCGTGAATAATCTGGGCGGCAACGATGAGCGGGAGCAGACGCTCAACCAGCTGCTCGTCGAGATGGACGGTTTTGACAACGAGAAGGGCCTTATCGTCCTGGGTGCGACGAACCGGCCTGATGTCCTTGATGCGGCCCTGCTGCGGCCGGGCCGCTTTGACCGGCAGGTTGTCGTCGACAAGCCCGACGTAAAGGGGCGTGAGGCAATCCTGCGCATTCATGCCAAGAACGTCAAGGTGGATGAGTCCGTTGACTTTGATGCGCTTGCCCATGCGACGAGCGGCATGAGCGGTGCGGATCTGGCGAACATCGTCAACGAAGCAGCCCTGCTTGCCGTCCGCAACGGCCGCAAGGTCGTGACGCCCGCAGACTTTGACGAAGCGATCGAAAAGACCCTTGTCGGCCTGCAGAAAAAGAGCCGGGTCATCAAGGAAAAGGAGCGCCATATCGTTGCCTATCACGAGACGGGTCACGCCCTCGTTGCGGCCTTTACGCCGGGAAGCGATCCGGTGCATAAGATTACGATAATCCCCCGCGGGATGGGTGCTTTGGGCTATACCCTGCAGCGGAGCGAGGACGAGCAGTTCCTCTACAGCCGCTCGGAGCTTATCGGGCAGGTTGACGTGATGCTGGGAGGCCGTGCCGCCGAGCAGATTGTCTTTGGTGAAATCAGTACCGGGGCGAGCAACGATATCTCCCGGGCAACGGGTATCATCAAGAGCATGATCACCGACTACGGCATGAGCGATAAATTCAGGAACATGACCCTCGGCAAGAGCGGCCGTGGCTATCTGGGACCGCAGGAACCGGAACTGGTCCGCGAGTACAGCGAGGAAACGCAGAAGTACATCGACGAGGAGATTGCCCGCCTGATGGAAGAGCGTTATTCCCACGTCCTGGCCCTGCTGGGAAAACACCGGAACCTGCTTGAGTACATTGCCAAGCGCCTGCTCGAAAAGGAGAGCATGGACAAAAAGGAGTTCGAGGAAATCATCAAGGCCGAAAGCCACTGTGCCGAGCTTGAGGCAGAGGCGGGCAAGAAGGCTGAGGATGAGCGTTACGTGAATGCAAGTGCCCTTGCTTCGGTGCTTGCGCCGGAGGAGCCCTATATACCTGTTGAGCCGTCAGGCGAAATATCTGTTGAGCCGTCAGGCGAAATGACTGTTGAGCCGACTGAAGAGAAAACAGACGGTGACGGTACAAGGGCAGAAGCTTCAGGTGCCGTCGCAGAAGAAAAGCCGAAGCGGCGGATCGGCAGCCGCTCTACAACAACCCGTAAGGCGAAGGCTGCCGCTGCTGAAACGGAGACGAAAGCGAAGAAGCGTGGCCGCCCCGCAAAGAAGAAAACGGAGTAGGAGCGGGTGGTTCCGCAATCGTTTCAGTAAAACAGTATCTGGAAAATAAAAAAGGGAAGCCGGAAGGCTTCCCTTTTTTTGCCCCTCTGCAGGGGCCGTATCGTATCTTTTAATTACTGAGGCTTGACTCTGCTGACATTCTGGGGCGGATGCGCTTTGCATCGGCACCGGGAACCCACTTGCGCCTCATGAAGGAAATGAATCCCGAAGAGATGAAGATGGAAGAGTAACAGCCGGAGATCAATCCGATTGTCAGCGCGATGGCGAAGTCGTGGATGCTTCCCGTCGTGAACACGAGCAGGGAAATCGACGCGAACAGGGTCGTCACCGTCGTAATGATTGAACGGGCCAGGGTATCGTTCAGCGACTTGTTCAGGATGTCGTCAAAGACTTTCGTATTGACGCTCTTCATGTTCTCGCGCACGCGGTCCAGAATAACAACCGTTGCGTTGATTGAGTAACCGAAGATGGTCAAAACAGCTGCAAGCGTTGTCGTGGAAAACTCGATCTGGAGGAAGCTGATGAACGCAAACATGATCAGACAGTCATGTATGAGGGCAATGACTGCACCGAGGGCGAAATCCCAGTGGAAGCGGATCGTTGCATAGAGCCAGATGAGGAATACCGTCACGATGGTCAGCAGGATGGACTTGAAGACCAGCGAACCGGAAAAACTTGAACCGACGAAGTCCGTCTTGACGATTGCAACGTCGTCTTTGCCGTATTTTGACCGCAGGGCAGAAAGAACTCCGTCCTGCAGGCTCTGTGAAGAGCTCTCGTCATCCGTTATCTTTGCGCGGATCTGGTAGCTGCGGTTTTCGCTCGTACCGAGTTCCTTCAGCTGAACGTCCTGTCCCGCAAGGACGGAACGGAGCTCGTCGATGGAGGTGTCCGTCTGGGAACTTGAAACGTAGAGCATGAATGCCTTGTCACTTGACAGACGGGAAGTTTCCGCATTGTTCGTGAAGATGCCGTAGCTGTCTGCGTCTCCGGCGGAAAGGACCTTTGCGCTGATGCCGTCAATGCTGTTCAGTGCTGCGCAGAGGGAGCTGATGGTCGGGTTCTGCCCGTAGGTAAAGGTCCTTGTCTCGTTCTCGGCGCCGAGACCGCTGATGATGACGTCCACACCCGTGTTGGAAGCGTCAAGACTGACCGTTGCCGCACCGCTGTAGGTTACCTGCATGGCGGGTTTTGCGATGCGGACTTCCTCGATGAGACCGGGCTGAAAGTCCAAGCCGAGGTTGATTTTCCTCGTAGCGATGCTTACAATGCCCGCCGTAATCAGCAGGGCGCTGAAAATATAGCAGGGCAGGAAGGCCTTGCTGAATGTATAGTTCTTTTTCATTACTTCAACCTCCAGCTGATGCTGATGTTCTCGCGGTGCAGTGCCTGCGTTCCGAAGTCAAACATCAGGCGGGAAACGACGAGTGCCGTGAATACCGTGGATACGACACCGATTGCGAGGCTGACCGCGAAGCCCTGAATGGAGCCCGTTCCCAGCTGTGACATGAAGAATGCCGCAATGAAGGTCGTGATATTGGAGTCCATGATTGCCCAGAAGGCGTTGTCAAAGCCGACTGCAACGGAGGCTGCACGGTCCTTGCCGAGCCGGCGCTCTTCCTTGATGCGCTCAAAGATGATGACGTTTGCGTCAACTGCCATACCGATCGTCAGAATCATACCGGCGATCGTCGGCAGCGTTATGGTCAGATTGAAGGCGCTCAGGATGCTGAACATGATGTAGAGGTTGAGGACCTGTGCCACACAGGCGTTGATGCCCGCGCCCTTGTACCAGACCAGCATGAAGATCATGATCAGCGCAAGGCCGACCGCAATGGCCATGAGTCCCTGGCGGATTGCCTGATCACCGAGCGATGCGCCGATGACCTGCTGGCTTTCTACCGTGAGCGGAACGTCGAGCCATGCCGTCTGGAGGACTTTCTCAAGGTTCCGGGCTTCTTCCTGCCCGAATCCCGTGATGGCGACCTGACCGCCGGTAATTGCGTTCTGAATCGTCGCATTGCTCTTGATGCGGTTGTCGCTCAGGATGGCAAGGTTCTTTCCGACGTTTGCACTCGTGAACTCGCCGAAAATCGTCGTTCCTTCACCGTCGAGCGTGAAGTTGACGGAAGGCCGGTTGGTCAGTTCTTCCGTTCCGACCCGTGCAGACTTGATGTGCTTGCCGTCAAGGATGATGTCCTTCTTGACGACGAGGTAGCCGGTTCGCTGGTCAAGCCCGTATTCGTCCGTCGTGTAGTAACCGAAGACTTCGCAGTCATCGGGAATGACGGTTGCATCGATGAGCCTGCCCCGTGAGTCAAAGGTATTGTCGGGGTGCTGCATGAAGTAGCTGTTGAATGCCTGCGTCGCATCGTTGTCGACGAGGCGGAAGTTCAGGATGCCGCGGCCCTGAATAATCGAATTGATCTGATCGGTTTCGGCACTTCCCGGAAGCTCTATGTAGATCCGGTCCTCTCCCTGCTGCCTGATGGTCGGTGAGGAAAGACCGAAGCGGTCAATGCGGCCCGTCAGCGTCTCGAGGGCCTGCTGCATGGCGGCCTGGCGGAGCGTCTGCTCGTCTGCGACCACGATATTGTCCTTCTGGGCCTTCACGACGCTGTCAAGGTCTGCCTTGACGATGACGTTCATGCCGCCGGACAGGTCAAGACCGAGCTTTACTGAGTTCTGATAGTATTTCTTGTTCTTGAGGATTTCGTCGCGGTAGCGCTTTTCGATGAGTTCGACAAGTTCTTCCTGAGAGGAAAAGGATGCGAGCGCATCGTACAGCGTCATGGGGGAGGGGGCTGCCTGCTCCATGTCCTTGTAATTCTTCTTTGCGGCCTTTTCCAGCCACTTCTGGTTTTCCGCCAGCGGGGTGGATTTGTCTTCCTTGACGGCAGCCTTCATCGCCTTGACGTCGGAAGAAGCCTTGTGGCTTGAATAGTCCTTGATGTTTTCAAGGGAGCTCAATGCCAGAGCCTGCTGGTCCTTGGGCGTGTTTGCATACCACTGCAGCGTGGGCCACAGGAAGAGGAAGCACACCGCGAGGACGGCCAAAATTAAAACGAGACGACCTCTTTTACTCATCTTTTTTGTCCTTTGCGTTGTCGGCGCTGCCGCCGTTTTTGTCCGAACTGCTGTCGGCTTTATTGTCTTTGTCTTTCTTTTCGTCCTTTGCGTCGACCACAAGCGGCTTGGGATTGACGACGCTGGCGATTGCAGTCCTGTTGAACTCAATGCGGCAGTTATCGTCTACCTTGACCGTCACGGTGTCGTCCTTGACGTTTGAAACCGTGCCGTGGATTCCGCCGATGGTAATGACCTTGTCACCCTTCTTGAGGGCGTCGAGCATCTTCTGCGTCTCTTTCTGCTTCTTGTTCTGAGGCCTGATCATCAGGAAATACATGATGAGTATGATCAGTATGAACGGCAGGAAGGTTACGATTCCTGCTCCTGCGGGAGAAGCCCCTGCTGCTCCTGCGGCACCCGCCGCCTGGAGAAATAATGGTAGAAAAGACATAGTGTTCCTTCTTACGAATGTGGTTTAAAAATAGTAAGATAGAATAGCACGATTTACCGGCTGTTGCAAGGGGGCTGACTAGGAGGTGCAGTCCGTTCCGGAGGTCCCGTTGGTGCAGGAACAGTGGTCGGAGTGGCCGCTGCCGCTTTCCCTGCCGCTGCCCAGCATTTCCTGCATCGTATGCCAGCCGAGGACGGCGCACTTAACCCGTGCGGGCATGTGCCTGATGTTCTGGAGCGCCGCAGCCTCGTCCAGGTCTTCGAGCTCTTCGTCGGTCAGTTCCCGGCCCTGTATCATGCCCGTAAAGAGCTCTGCCAGACGCAGGGCGTCTTCCTTTGTCCTGCCGATGATGTCGTCGAGCATCATGTCGACGCTCGCCTGGCTTATCGCACAGCCGGAGCCGGAAAAGCTGCCGTCACTGATCTTTCCGTCGGCACCGACTTTCAGCTGCAGGTAGATGTCGTCGCCGCAGCTCGGGTTTACGCCCCGCAGGACGATAGACGGTTCTTCCATCGTTCCCTTGTGGGTCGGCCTGATGTTGTGTTCGTTCAGAATCTCGGAGTAAAGGGTCTTCAAATCCATGCAGGGCATTATATAAAAAAAACTTCCTATTGTAAATCACGCTTTCCGTGCTACAATCAGGACGATGAAACGAAACGCCTTTAACCCTTATCTTCCCTCCTGGGAATACATACCTGACGGCGAGCCGCATGTCTTCGGTGACCGCCTGTATGTGTACGGTTCGCATGATATGTATAACGGCTACGTGTTCTGCATGGGAGACTACCTGTGCTATTCGGCCCCGGTCAGCGACCTGTCCGACTGGCGCTGTGAGGGGGTCATCTATGAAAAGACCCGTGACCCGATGAACCGGGACGGGACCATGAACCTCTTTGCCCCCGATGTGACGCAGGGATCTGACGGGCGGTTTTACCTGTATTACGTGCTTGACAAGCTGCCCGTCGTTTCCGTCGCCGTCTGCGATGAACCTGCCGGGACGTATGAGTTCCTAGGCTACGTGCATTACAGGGACGGGATGCGGCTGGGGGAAAGGGCCGGTGACGAGCCGCAGTTTGATCCCGGCCTGCTGACCGAAGGAGACCTGACCTACCTGTATACGGGCTTTGCGGGGAAGCAGGACCGGAACCGGCACGGGGCGATGGTCAGCGTCCTCGGGCGCGACATGCTGACGCTCGAGCAGGGACCGCAGTTCATCATGCCGAACGATGCCCATGCGGGGGGAACGGAGTTTGAAGGACATGCCTTTTACGAGGCACCTTCCATGCGTACGTTCGGTGACCGCTATTACTTTGTCTATTCGTCGGAGCTGATGCACGAACTGTGCTATGCAGTGTCCGACAGCCCGCTCGGACCGTTCCGCTACGGCGGAGTCATCATCAGCAATGCCGATATAGGCATTGCCGGCTACAAGCCTGCCGCTCTGCCGGTTGCCTACGGGGCGAACAACCACGGCTCGCTTGTCTGCGCTGCCGGGCAGTACTACATCTTTTACCACCGGCACACGAACGGCTGCTGGTATTCGCGGCAGGGCTGTGCGGAAAAAGTCTCGCTCAATGCGGACGGCAGCATTCCCCAGGTGGAACTGACGTCCTGCGGACTCAACGGCGGTCCCCTCGCGGCGAAGGGGGAGTACCCTGCCTATATAGCCTGCAACCTTTTCACGGACACGCCGTCCGTCTATATCGGAGAGCAGCCTTCCTATGCGGCTGACCAGCGGTTTCCCCGGATCATGCAGGACGGGCGCGACGGCGATGAAGAGGAAGGCTACATCGGAAACATGAAGGACGGGGCGACGGCCGGCTTCAAGTATTTTGACTTCAGGGGAGTGCAGCATTTTGCGATAACCGTGCGCGGCTATACGGACGGCTTCTTTGACATACGGAATTCGTACAGGGGGCCGGTTCTGGCTTCAATCCCTGTTGAAAGCTCAAATGGCTGGAAACGCTATGATGCGAATCTTGCATTCCCGGACGGCATGCACCCCCTCTACCTGAGCTACCGGGGGGCGGGGACGGGAACGCTCAAGTCCTTCTGCTTCGGCTGATTTTTGACTGGCGCTGTCCTGAATCGAACCGGGAAAGGCCAGGTCGGCTGGCTCTCCGGCAGACCGGAACTGCTCCTTTGACAAAAGGGACGCTTTTCTATATAATAGTCGAAATCTTTTATAGAATACGTCATTAATACGTCATTTTCGGGAGTAGTATACATGGCAGCTAACGTGCTTACGATGGGTAATGGAAAGTCAGACAAGGATGAAAAGAAGGGAACGCAGGAAAAGCTTGAGTCCTTCATGATGCGCAACAGGGTTCCGCTTCTTGCGCTGCTGGGATGCCTTGTTCTGGTTGCGGTCGTCCTCTGCGTCGTGTTCGGGGTGGGTGATTTGAACCGCAGGAAGGATCTTGCTGCGCTGGATGCAATTGAGTTTACCTATACGAAGGGAATCGACGGGCTTTCCGATGCCGATATCGTTGCCAGGCAGGATGCCGCACTGGCGGGCCTGAACGGCTACCTGGGAAAGAAAGGCATTGCCGGTGCGCGTGCAGCGATGCTTGCTGCCGATATCTATTTTCAGCGGAAGGACTGGGCAGCCGGAAAGGACAGCTACCTGAAGGCAGCCGCTGCGGGCGAAAAGTTCTATACCGCTGCAATCTGCTATTATAACGCCGGTGTCTGCGCAGAGGAACTGGGTGACAATCAGGCCGCCGCTTCCTGCTACGAGACCGCTGCAGGCAAAGAGGATTTTTATCTTGCACCGCATGCCCTGTTTAATCTCGGCCGCATCAGTGAGGCACTTTCCGACTTTGCGAAGGCAAAGGAATCATATCAGAAGATAATCGACACTTATTCCGGTGATGAGTTTACGAAGCTCGCCCACAGCCGCCTTATAGCCTTGAAGGCAGCCGGTAAGGTGGACTGATTTTTCCGCACGACAGGAGGAGGCTGTGTTGCTGAGGAGAATGCTCCCGTCTGTTGTTTTCTCCTGTCTCTATGCGTTCGGTCTGCTTTCCTGTGGTCTGGAATCTTCCCATTATGTGGACAGCCCGACACTGACAGGTACTTCTCCGAGTGCCTCGAGTGCTGACAGGACGCTTCATTATTTCTCTTTTCGGACGGCGGAAGATACCTCAAGCGGTACCTTTGTCTGCCGGGGAACGGAAATCTATTACAGGATATACAATAACGTCGCTACCATGGAAAATCGGGAAGCGTCGATAGCGTCCCGTGACGATGCATCCAAGCGTGATGCCCTGGTGAGCTACGGCTACAAGACGCTGAATCTTGCCGGGACGGCAGCCCCTTCGCCGCTGATCAGTGAGCACAACTGCTTTGTCTATATCCGGCTTGCCGATTACAATACCTCCAACAGTATGGATTTCCAGTCCGTCATCTGCACTTCTTCGGTTCCCATGACGCGGTATAATCCTGCTTCGACCTTGATCGGCATTCCCCGCCGTTCCGTCAATCAGAACTACGGCTTTGATTTCGGCAGGGATTCTTCCAATCCTGTTCCCGTCAGCTCTGATGCCGATTATTCTTCATCTTCTGCGACCTCACCCGGTACCTACTACGTTGATGCCTATGCGGTTACCGTCGGTGAGGATACAAGCAGCAATTCAATGTCCTATAGCGGAACTCTTTTCCTCGGTTCCGTCAGCATAACGACAGCGGACAGTTTCTGAGACGGAAGCGGCTTTCTTCCGCTTTCAGATGGACTTTGATTCCGCAAGGGTCATCAGGATATTGTGCATGATCCGCCAGCTTTCCTGCGTAAGGCTTTCCATATTGTCAGCCTTGGTGTGAAAAAGCCGCCAGGTATGGGGGAGCCGTTCCTTGTAGGAATAGTCAACCTGCTCCCCGGAAAGCCGCTTCTGCCTGCTTGCTTCCCGGTTCATTACCTGCTCGCTCAGGCTTTTGCTGTTTACCAGTTCCCGGGCATAGAGCGATGCCTCCTGTGCCGGCAGCATGGTCAGGGCGACGGCGGGAATGCCGCAGGCAAGGAACGATGCGTTGTCGCTGTAGGGAACCGGCAGGCTCATCCAGCGTCCGGGGCTGGCCCTCCTGAGCAGTTCCTGGGTTCGGGAAAACAGGTCATTGAAGGCTTTCGTGAACGGAGCGGAGACTTTCGGGGGGATGATTGTCTTCGCGAGGATCGGGACTTCGCCGCGCCCGCAGGAGTCGAATACGTAGATGTCGTCATTCGTTATGCCGAGCCGCCTGAATACGTTTGCAATGCCGTATGCTCCCTGCTGGAGGGTTCCGTTGTTCCAGCCCAGTTCTTCTCCGTCCGTGAAGAATATCCGCACATTATGGAAGCCCTGCCAGCGTGCAAGTTCACCGGCCCAGTCCGCAATCTGGAAGTCCGCTGCGCTGTTGTCATTCGCGCCGGGACTGCCTTCCACCCGGTCATAGTGGGCGATGACGGTCTTTATCTTGAACTGGGGATTGTAGAAACGGCTGTCGAACTGCACGAGGATATGCTGCTTGCCGTCGATTGCGGCAATGGCGGAATCAACGCCCTTGTCCTGCAGGTACTGCTGCAGGATGCCGGCCCTGTCTGCCCCGGGAGCGATGTATGCCTTGAATTCGTCGGGAAGGAAGTCCATGTCTTTAGTATACGGCAGCTAACCGGAATTTGCAATGCTCTTTGACGTTCCGGCATTTTCCCCTTAACCCTGCGCCGGCTTTTCCGATATTTGAAGGGAGAAATCATTTTCTCGTGGGAAGGGATAATATGAATTTGAATTTTATGAAGGCCGTCAAGGATGCGTTTAAGGCTCCCGCCCCGGCAGGGACAGGCGATGCTCCTGCTGCAAGGCCTGCGGAGCCGTCAGCTGCCGCCTTTACGGAAGATCTTGCCGCAAAACGGATTCACGAGCGGAATGCCGCATTCCTGAAGGGGCTGACTGCAGCTCCTGCCGAGGAAAAGCCTGCGGCGGCCCCTGCCGGTCAGGCGGGAAGTCCGAATGGAAAACTGCTGGAAATCCTGAAGACAGAGGATGCCCTGCTTGACAACATCCTGAAGGAGCAGGGGAAGCTCCATAAGGATGTCAAGAGGCGGAACTGGGACAGCCTGCAGGCGACGCTTGAGCGGCTCCGGAAGCTCAGCGATAACTTTGTCCTGCTGGACGGGGAGCGGGAGAAACTTGTCGGCGATGACCGGAAACTCTATTTTCAGGGACCGGTTGAGCCCGTGTTTACCAGTCTCCGCAGCAAGCTGACGAAGAGTAAGATTGAAAACGAGGCCCTCCGCAGCTATGTTTCGACAACCAAGGAGTTCATCGGGAATGTCCTTGAGGAATGCTACCAGAAAGAATCGTCCGAGTATTCAGCCTATTCTGCAAACGGCAGCAAGGTAAAGGGCGAGTTCGGCAGCATGCTCGTGAATACCGACTTTTAGTCCTGCCTGCCGATGGCGGAACAAAATAAGGCTGCTTCGACCTATGCGAAGGGGCGGGAAGGTGAGGACAGGGCAGCTACCTACCTTACTTCCTGTTCCTTTGAGATTGTTGCCCGCAATTTCCGTATGAAGGGCGGGGAAATCGATATCATTGCACTGGAAAAGGATTTCCTCGTGTTCGTTGAGGTCAAATCACTGCCGAAGGGTGATACTGACACGCTTGCTTCGGAACTTGGCTCCCGCAAACAGCACAGGATAGTCAGGACGGCACGGTATTTTCTTATGGAACACCCCGAATATGCTTCCCGCTTCATCAGGTTTGACGTCATTGCGCTTGATGTCCCCGGACTTGAGGCAATTCACCACATCCGGGGTGCCTTCACTGAATCGGGACCGGCCTAGGCCTTCCGCTGTCAGCTCCGCCAGGCTTTCAGCTGGGCGTCAATCAGGTCATAGGATTCTGCAAGGATTTTCTTTTCCTCTTCTTTCCCCTTCGGACAGTCATAGACTTTCAGCACTTTTACCCGGTATGAACCTTTGGTGAGGTTGCTGAAGATACGGAGGAGGTTAGCCAGCTTCCAGCCGCCGTCCAGTGCGCAGACAGCAACGGGCAGCTTGACGGTGTTTTCGAGCATGCGGAAGCCTGCCGCATAGAATTGGCTCAGCCTGCCGTCCTTGCTCCGCGTTCCTTCGGGAAAGATGAGCGGCAGGATATCCTGATTTGCGCCAGCCCTTAAGCCGAACTGCTTCAGCGCTCCCATCGCCTGACTGGGACTTCCCCGCCGGGGTATCATGCAGTGCCCCTGGCTCTTGAGCATCTTGCCGACCATCGGAACCCTGGAAAGCGTGTCTTTTGCAACGAAACGGACTTCCTTACCGGCAAAATAGACGAGATAGACGACAATGTCGAACAGGCTCTGATGGTTTGAGAGGATAAGGAACTGAGCGGGCAGGGCTTCCTTGCTTTTTTTGTCTGCATCCAGTTCAAAGCCGAGGTAGCATTTCAGTATCGCAAAGACCTGCCGTGCACACACGGTGGTGATGTAGTTTGACCAGAAAAGGGCAGCCCTGCGGCTGAATGGATAGGTCAGGGTCAGCATCAGTGTCGGAAACGAAATTGACCCGAAAAGGCACACGATGGATAAAATGCTCAGCATGGGGACAGTATAGCCGAGAAAAGGATTTGCGTCTATGACCAGAATCTTTTTTCTGCCGCAATGATGTGGGCAAGCGGATTTGCCATCCGCCGTGTCCGGGGAACGCTGTCAAGGAAAATCCTGCCGTAGGGCTTGGTGATGATCCGCCGGTCAAGCACAACGATGACCCCCTTGTCGTCGCTCCGTCGCATCAGGCGGCCGAAGCCCTGCCGGAACTGGATGACGGCGTCGGGGACACTCAGTTCCATGAAGGAAGAACCGCCGTTCTTTTCAATTGCCTCGCTTCTCGCCGCAAAGACCGGATCGGTGGGAACGGGGAAGGGGAGCTTGACGATGATGACCTGACTCAGGCTTTCGCCGGGAACGTCCACGCCTTCCCAGAAGCTTGACGTTGCAAAGAGACAGCTCGTCCTGTCTTCCTTGAAGTTTTCCAGCAGGCGGAAGCGGTCATCATCGCCCTGCTTGAGGCAGCTGATTCCCGCCTGCTCCAGCCGGGACCGGCAGCTCTGGTAATTTTGCCGGAGGCTCTCGTAGGAGGTAAAGAGGATCAGGGTTCTGCCACCGGAAGCTTCGATGAGGGCCGGTACTGCCTCATCCGTATACGTCTGGAAGGCGGAGGAACCGGGAAGCGGTAGGGGTGCATCGCCCGGTACTGCAAAGAGAACCCGGTCACCGTAGGGAAAGGGGGACTCAAACAGGGCCTGTTCGAGCCGGTCTTCTTCGATAAGGGATGCGCCCGTCCGCCGCATCCAGTAGCTGAAGCTTCCTCCGGTGCGGAGCGTTGCGCTCGTACAGATGACGCAGTCCATCGGGCTGAAGACGCCTTCCGCCATCATCCGTGACACGTCGAGCGGGGTTGCGGTGAAGCTTGTGAAGTATACCGGCGCCTCGCCCGCTTTCCGCGGGGGCAGGCGTTCTTTCTGAAAGAAAAAGACCGTATCCTCGTGCTCATCCCATTCTGCAAAGTGCTTTAGGAGGCGGACAAAGTCTTCAAGCCGCCGCATGACGCTTTTTGTTTCCCAGACGACGGGGATGTCCCTGTCGTCGTCATTCAGGTTGTCGAGCGTTTCATGCAGGAGACCGGTCAGCTCTCCGATGGCGTCCCGGAGGGCATTCAGGACGGGAAAGAGGGCGGCGAGGGCAGGAGCCGTCTCGGCGGCCAGGCGCAGTGAATGGGAACTGTCAAGCAGGGAAAGCGCCGTCTCGTCAAGATCTGCCATGCGATCCGTAATGCTTTTGACGGCTGCGGCAGCATTTATGAGGAAGGAATCGTCACTGGTCAGGATTGAAACCCCCGTGAGGAAACCTGCCTTACTGCCCCGTTTTGCCCGGTAGAGCAGCCTCAGCTGCTTTTTGAGCTTAAAGGAAGTGATTGATTCGGAAAAGAAGCTTGTCGCACTGTCTTCAATGCCGTGGGCTTCGTCAAAGACGAGCCGCCGGTAGGGAGGCAGGACGGCTGTGTCCTCGTAACCGCCTCCATTCATCCGGCTTTCTATGTCTGCAAAAAGCAGGTGGTGGTTTACGACAATAATCTGCGCATCAGCTGCTTCCTTTCGGGTTTTCATGACGAAGCAGTCCTCACGGTAGGGACACTTGCCGCCCATGCAGGCGTCGCTTTCGCTGTTAATCCGGCCCCATACGCTTTCCGGCGGGGGAAAGCTGACGTCGCTCCTGCTGCCCGTCGGACTGCTTTTTGCCCATGCGGCGATGGAATCAAACGCCCCCTGATCCTCGGAAAAAAGGTCCCGTTCTTCACCCGCTTCTGCAAGACGGCGCAGGCACACGTAGTTCTGCCTGCCCTTGAGCAGGACGTACTTGATTTTTGTACCAATGATTTTTTCTGCGGCGGGAATGTCCTTTTCCACCAGCTGCTGCTGCAGGTTTATCGTTCCCGTCGATATGACGACCCGCTCCTTGTTGCGTTCTGCCCAGAGCAGGGAGGGAATGAGGTAGGCATAGCTCTTGCCGACGCCGGTCCCTGCCTCGAATATGCCGACCTTGTTTTCGTTGAACGCCCGGGCAATTGCCTTGAGCAGTGCAATCTGGCTCGGCCGCTCTTCGTAGCTTCTGGACTTTTTGGCGAGGGGACCGTCCCGTGAAATGTAAACTGCAGTCTGATCGACATCCAGCTTTACTTTCTTTTTGGGTTTTACCGGCTCAACGACGACATAGACGTCGCTGATATCGTTGTTGACGATGTAGAAACCGAGCGAACTGTCTGTTGCACTTCCGGCAACAGCCTGATCCGCTTCGCTCGGATGCAGGTTGCCGGAGGGGTGATTGTGGATGAGGACATGCCCGACCCGCGCCGTGCTGGCGTTTACAATGACCGAATCGGCATTTCCCCGGGAACCGACTTCCACGGAGATGACGATGCCGTCTTCGTCTATCCTGCCGGCCCAGAAAACCTCGTTACCGTCCGCTTCTCCGACATCCTGCCGCATCGCCGCGATGACGGCAGCCGTAAACCGCTTTGCCGTGTCCATTGCGAGCCTGCGTCAGAGTCGTGAAGGGGCGGGAATGTCCATCCGGTTTTTCCTGCTACTTTTTCCCGAAGAGGGATTTCAAGGTTGACAGGAAGCCCTTCTTCTGTTCCTGCTTCTTGCTGACGGCTGCCTGCTGCGGCTTCTTTGCAGGAGCATTTCTGCCGCCCTTCCGGTCGGAAAGGCGTTTGGAAGAAACGGTGCGTGCATTGGACCGGGCGGCCTTGGAAGCATCCGGGCCCTTGCCCTTTCTGTTCCGCTTGCTGCTGCCCTTGCCGGTGCCGGACGCTCCCTTTTCGGACGGTGCGGCCGAGCCGGCAGAAGACGCGAACTTCTCCTTGTATTTCTTCATCCGCTCTTCGGAGCTCATCGTTGCAAGCTCTGCCTCTTCTTCGGCGGAGAAGACACGCCTGTCACGCCTGTATTCGGACTTTGCTTCCTCATTGCGGCCGGAATAGCGTCCGCGTCCGCGGCTGGTACGGCTGTCGGATGACCGTCCGTCAGAGCCGTGTCGGGAATCTTCGCCCCTGCGGGAGGATCCCCTGCGGTCACGCCTGCCGGCCCTGCCGCTCCGCTCGTATTCAGCCTGGCGCCTGCGGCCAAATTCGCTCGTGTCGTTGTATTCCTCATGGTAGTTTTCCGTGCGGATATACATGCCTGCGGACTTATCTTCGACAAACATCTCCTCAACTGCAACCTGGGAGGGGATTTCCTTGCCCACGTAGCGCTCTATGGCAGGCAGGTTGTAGACGTCCTGCTCAGAGCAAAATGTGTAGGCTTTTCCCGATTTTCCCGCCCGTGCGGTACGACCGATGCGGTGTACGTAGTTTTCTGATTCGTTGGGGAGGTCATAGTTAATGACCATTGCAAGGTCATTGACGTCAATTCCCCGTGCGGCAACGTCCGTGGCAACCAGACACTTGATCTTGCCGGCCTTGAAGTCGTCCATTATCTTGAGGCGGACTTTCTGGGGCAGGTCTCCGATGAGGAACTGGCTTTCAATGCCGTTTATGACGAGCCGCTTTGAGAGGACTTCGCAGCTGCGCTTCGTGTTGCAGAAGATAATCAGGCTTTCCGGCTGTTCGCGCTGAACGATACCGAGCAGCAGGCGTGTCTTTTCTTTGCTTGAAACGTGGATCAGCTCCTGGTCAATCTCGTCGACCGTGATGTTTTCGACGTTTATCGTAATTTCGGCGGGGTTTCTCGTATATTCCCAGGCAAGGTTCTTAACGTAGGAGTTCAGTGTTGCCGAAAGGAGCATCGTCTGCCGTTTTTCGGACGGGGGCAGAACCTTGAGCAGGCGGCGGAGGTCGGGGTAGAAGCCCATGTCAAACATCCGGTCTGCTTCATCGATGACAAGGAACGAAACGCCGTCAAGCTTGAGCTGGCCGCCTTCATTCAGGTCAATGACGCGGCCCGGCGTTCCGATGATGATGTCGATGCCGCTCTTTATCGCTGCAATCTGCTTGTCGTAGCCGACGCCGCCGTAGAAACTGGCGGCCTTGAGCTCAGTAGCTCCCGCGAGCTTAACGGCTTCTTCTTCCACCTGTACGGCAAGTTCCCGCGTCGGAACCATAATCAGGGCTTTCCGCCCCGCGACATCCTGCCTGGCAAGCAGCTCCTGGATGATGGAGACCAGGTAGGCTGCGGTCTTTCCCGTTCCAGTCTGGGACTGGACATACAGATCCCTCCCTTCCAGGGAGTTCTGGAGCACCTGCTCCTGGACGGGCGTACATTCGACATAACCCGCCCCTTCAATCCCTTTCAACAGCTTCTCATCAAGGGAAAATTCAGTAAATTTCATGCATCAATCCTGTCAATATATGATGTGCCGCATGATGCGGCTAAAGTCTTCCTGCTGAAACGCCGATAGTATATCGTTTTTTCAGATTGTTGTATAGGGCACCCCGAGAAACTTTCGTTTTTGGGATAGCGGCGAAAACCTGCTATGAGTCGAGTCCCAGTGCACTGCACGCTTCTTTTGCAACTGCCTGCTGGGCGGCTTTCTTGGTCTTGCCTTTCGCCGGGCCGTAGCTCACGTTGCCGAATAATACCTTCATGTAGAATGTCTTGTCGTGTTCAGGGCCGGTCACTTTGACCAGCTCGTATTTCGGGCAGAGCTTGTGTTTTTTCTGATAGTATTCCTGCAGCATGGTCTTGTAATCCTTGTTCCCCTTGTCTGCCTGTACCTTGCGGATTTCGGGAACAATCAGCCGTTCTACGAGCCTGACAGCTTCTTCA
Organism: uncultured Treponema sp.; assembly: GCA_946410085.1. Taxonomy (GTDB): domain Bacteria; phylum Spirochaetota; class Spirochaetia; order Treponematales; family Treponemataceae; genus Treponema_D. The sequence goes on from CAMJZA010000041.1 coordinate 21,069, forward strand.
AAGCCCGAATCGAGGTAGAGCGCTCCGATAACGGCTTCGACTGCATCGGCCAGAATTGCTTTCTTGGTTCTGCCGCCGGTCATTTCCTCGCCCTTTCCGAGGATCAGGTAGCGGTCGATGTGCATCTGCTCCAGGGCAATGGGTGCAAGCGTCTGTTCACTGACGACGTTTGCCTTGATGCGGGCAAGGTCACCTTCAGGATTGTCCATCATGTCTTCGTAGAGGAAGGAGGCGACTGCCAGTCCCAGGACGCTGTCGCCCAGAAACTCCAGCCGCTCGTTGTTGTAGTGCCGGTGCTCTTCATTTTCATTTGAAAAAGACCTGTGATGGAAGGCGAGATCCAGCATGTTCAGGTTTTTAAAATGCAAATCAAGATTCCTGCAGAAGGTTTCCAGTTCTTTCCTTCGTTCCTGTTTCAGTTCCTTCTGTTCGTACAGTGTGTCCCGAATGTTCAAAGGTCTATTTCTCCATTTAAAACAGAAAAGCACAGCGTACCGCCACATCCGGCATGGTAGCACTGTGCTTCCTCAAGACAGAACGGTCTCAAAACAAATAGAAATATGCTCTAAGACGAATTACTGGTGTGACTTGATATAGTTGTAGGCGTCCTTGACGCTTTCAAACTCGTTGGCGGTCTCGTCCGGAATCTTGATTCCCGTATCTTCCTCGATGGCATAGACAAGCTCATAGGTATCCAAGCTGTCTGCACCGAGATCACCACGGAACGTAGCGTCGGGCGTAACCTTTGATGCGTCGATCTCGAGCTTGTCAGCTATGATTTTCTGCATCTTCTGAAAGAGCGCGTCATTTGCGATTTCTGCACTGTCTGCCATTGTCAACTCCTTGAATTACTGATTGAAAGGGTTATTTGACCTCAGGTGTAATTACCTGACGTCCATTGTAAAAACCGCACTTGGGGCACACATGGTGCTGCAGAATAAGGTTGCCGCAGTTGCCGCACTCGACAAGGTGCGGTGCCTTCAACTTCATATTTACAGTCTGCCTGCCCTTTGTTACGGCCTTTGCTGTTTTTGATCTGGGTACTGCCATATATAAACCTCGCTCATAATATGAATTGCACTGATAGTTTCGTTATAATACAACAAATTCGCAGATTATGTCAATATTGACAGCGGGCTTTTCAGTCTTTTTCTTCTGCTGGCAGGACAAGTTTTGGCTTGCGCCGGTTCCGCTCTTTCTTTTTCATCGAAAAGCCATAGCCTGCAAGGATTTTCCTGACGGCAAAGTCAAGTTCTGTCCGCTGCGGGTTCATCGGAAGAATGAAATTCCGGCAGCGCGACCAAGTCGTCTTGTACAGTTCTGCCACGGAGGTTCCGTTTTCCTTCTCTTTCTTCCATTCGGTCAGGTCGGAGACGAAATCCCGCAGGACAAAGTAGAGCCGCTCTCCGAGGCGGCTTTCGGGATGCTGCCGGACAAAGCTGTCGAGTTCCTTCAGGCTCTCAAAGTAGGCCTTCGAATACTTCTTGTCGTCCAGCATCAGGTTTGTCGCTGAGGGCTGCAGGTATGCATACAGGTCGGTATCTACGGCCTTGGAAACGATGTCGTAGGCGTGGCCGCTGTTCACGATCTTGAGAATTTCTTCCGTCAGCCGGGACGGGGAAATCGGCGACAGGAGCTGGGCCGACTTGCGGATTTTGCGCTTGAGGGAGAAGGGGAGCCTGCATCCGGTTGTTGCCCCGTATTTTACCGCCCGCAGCATGCGGACGGGATCTTCGATGAAAATCCGGTCCATCGGAATAACCGGACGGATAATCCCTTTCTTGATGTCCTTGACGCCGCCGACATAGTCGATTATCTGTTCCTTTAAGGGATCGTAGTAGAGGGCATTCAGCGTAAAGTCCCTCCGCTGTACGTCTTCGTCCATTGTACCGAATACGTTCCCGACCGAGCCTTCTTCAATGGAACGGAAGGTTGAGACTTCAAAAATCTTTTCGCCGAAGAATATGTGGACCAGACGGAAGCGCTTTCCGATGATGCGGGAATTGCGGAATATCTTCTTGATGCGGCTGGGGGTTGCGTCGGTTACAATGTCAAAATCCTTCGGTTTCCTTCCCACGAGCAGGTCCCGTACCGCTCCGCCGACGATGTACGCCGAAAATCCTGTGTCCCTGAGCCGCGTAATGACATAGACGGCGTCGGAATCCAACGATGAGAGCGGTATGTTGTGTTCTTTTTTCGTATAGATGACAGCCTTTTCTATGGGCTTCCCATTGGAATCAGTCGAATATCGGATCAGCACAATGCACGTATTTTAATAAGAGTTTATGAATAGGTCAAGGGCAGGGCTGCAGACTTCTCCGGCCTTCTCTGCTCCGGTACGGTTCAGTTTCCCCGGCGGCTGTCAATGTCTGCCTTGTACGCAGCCTCGTGAAGCATCCATTCTTCGTAATCGGCCTGCCAGTCCCGGTATTTCTTCTCTTCCCGGTGGTCGGGAAGGGCATAGGTCTCCTGCAGCCAGGGGGCGGCGCGTGCGGTGACTTTCTCTGCTCCGTAGATGTTGAAGTGGGCGGGGTCCCAGTAGTCCCGGTCAACGTCCAGGCCGAATTCCTCCCATTCCGCACAGAAGTTCCTGAAGGCGAATCCCGCTTCCCGCACCCTGTTTCCGATATAGTTGGCGTTGGCAAGGGCATCCGGGTACTTGTAGGTGTCCGCAAACGGATAGAAGACGAAGAGAACCTGGCAGTCAAGCCGGGCGCACTTGTCAAGGAGCTTTGTAAGACAGGCCTCCGGGGCGGGGGGGAGAGGCTTTATTTCGTCCGACTTGCCGGGGCGGTTCACCTTGCCCCAGATCATTGCGTTGTAGCCGCGGTCCACGTTGGGCATTTTACAGAAGAAGTTCTCGGGCGTGAGGCGGTTCGTGTGCCACTTTATGATGTCCGCAAAGTAGGACAGGGGGCTTTCCGTCAGGTCCTGTGCCCGCATGACCTCGTTCTTTATGAGCATGAAGCGGTTCAGCGAGTATCTGAAGCCGTCGGTATTGTAGCGGGTGTAGCTGTCGCCGATGTTGCCTATCATTTCACCGGTGATGAAAGGGTAGATGTCTATGACGAGCAGCCGGGGCTTCTGGCTTTTCAGGGCTTCCGTGACCGCGTAGGGAATCGTGTTTGCTCCCATCATGTTGACGCAGAAGTTGTAGGAGGCAAAGCCGCAGTCTTTCCACGCCTGCATCGGGATGAACGACGAGAAGGTCCCGCTCGTTCCGATGAAGACCACATCCAGGCTGTTCCGCCTGAGCGCATAGTAGCCGGAGATGTTCTTCCTCGTATACGACAGGTTTCCCCGCTTGCAGTAGGACAGGTGCACGAAGAGAAAGAGGAAGACGGCGGTGAAAGCGGCGGCCTTCAGGAGTTTTTGCGGCATGGTCACAGTATAGCGGAAAAGGCGGGGCAGTTCAACGCGTGAGTTATCTTGTTTCTTGCAAGCTTGTCCTTGCCGAAAAATACTTCCTCTTAGAATCCCTGATAGATGAAGTCAGCTGCTTCAAAGCCCGGGCCGTACTGACCTTCGAGCAGGACGGCAAAGAGCAGGGCAAGGTAAACCGTCCAGCGGAGGGGGAGGGGGCGCTTTGCAAGCCAGACCCGTGCCGACCCGTACTTTTCGCGGAGGAGTGAGGCTGCCAGCAGTACGGCGAGCGAGGCGAGGAGCAGCTTCTTGCCGTGGATGAGGGCAAGGCTCACGGCGGGGGCACCTGCTGTTCCCGTTACTGCGCCGAGCAGGAGGCCGTAGACGGAAAGGGCCTGCGGAATGTCCGCACTGCGGAAAAAGACGAGCGACAGGCAGAAGATGCCGTAAGTCCTGAGTGACTGGAAGACGTGGAAGGCGAGAGACTTCTCCGGTATGTGCAGTGCGGCATTGAGCTTCTTGAAGAGGGGCTTTGCAAGCTCCGAGAGCAGCATGACCACCCAGTACCAGATGCCCGAACCTATCCAGTACTTGTAGGAACCGTGCCAGATGCCCATGACCATCCACGAGGCGAACATGCCTGCTTCCGTCGGAATCAGCGTGCCGATCCGCCTGCTGAAGTGTTTTCGAGACCACTTGCCCAGCCTGACGGCGGCCGGCGACATGAGGACGGGGTAGAGCACGTAGGTCTGTGCCCAGCTGCCGAGCGTGATGTGCCAGCGCTTCCAGAATTCCTGTACGGTCCGGGAAAAAAAAGGGGAGTTGAAGTTTTCCCTGAGCGTAATGCCGGTCAGTTCTGCCGCACCGAGTACGATGTCCATGCAGCCGGAAAAGTCCGTGTAGAGCTGGAGGGGATACAGGACAACAGCGAGCAGCATCCAGCTGCTGCCCATGCTGCCCGGATCGGCGTATACCATGTCTACGACGGCAGCGATGCGGACTGAGATGACGAGCTTCTTGAAGAAGCCCCAGACAATCCGCTGGGCTCCCTGCGTGATGCTGCCGTAGGTCGGCCGTGCCCCATCGTATAGTGACGCCATATCCTCGCGGCGGCTTATGGGGCCCGATGTCATCTGGGGAAAGAAGATGACGAAGAGAAAGAGCTTGAGAAAGTTCCGCTCGGGCTGTATGCTTTCCCAGTGGCAGTCCAGCAGGTAGGCGATGACCTGCATGACGTAGTAGCTCATGCCCAGTGCGGCGGGGAGGCTGACGGCGCTGAGTGCGGGAATGAGGGGCTTCCAGTAGCCGCCCCCCTTGAAGATAAACCAGAGCAGGATGTTGAACGCGATTGCCGCTCCGACCGTCACGGTCCCGCGTTTGCCCCGGGAACGCTGCCGTGCGCCTGCGAGTGACGCCCCGTATGCCGACAGGGAGGAAAGCAGGGGAAGGACGAGCAGCAGGGGACTTGCCTCATACAGGAAAAACGCGATGCTGAAGGCGAGCAGGACGGTCCAGCGGTATTTTTTCCCCGCAAGGCTGTAGACTGCCGTGAGGAGGGCGAGGAAAACGAGGAACGGAAAGGACGTGAGGCTCACGATCCGGTTACTCCGATGTGCCTGTTCCGCTTCTCATAGCCCTGTGCAAGGTCAAGTACACAGACGGTATTCCCGTCTGCATCCTCGGAAACTTTTGTAAAGCCCATCGTCGTGTAGAAGTCCTGTACCATCTTGTTCTTGGCGGTGGGATAGTAGTAGCCCCAGATTTTCTGAATGCCGCACTGCCGGCAGGCGCTGACCAGGGAGTCAAGCATGGCGTCTTCCATGCCCCGGCGCAGGACGCGGCAGCTCATCAGCCAGAGGTCTATGTGGAATTCCGTTCCGTCTGCCCGGGGGGTATCCTGCTGTCCCCGGTGGCCGAAGACGACTGAGACAACCCCGTTGTCCCCGAACTTGTCGGAGAGCCTGCCGTAGCGCGTGATGTATGCCGGATCTGCCGCAACAGCTTCTATGTCTGCCTGTGAACAGCGCTTTGTGGTCAGGTTGAACTGGTTGCTCTTGTTCGTCAGCTGGGCAATGCGCGACATGTAGAGGGGGGCAAAGGGGGCTATCTCGCCCTGCATCTCAAGGCTGTCCAGGTACGAATCGTAGTCGGCGAAGGAAGCTTCGCTCTTCTTGCGCTCGGCGTTTGCCCGGTACATTTCGCTGCGCGAAAGGTCATCCGCCGAAAAAGCCGTCAGCTCAAAGTAGCCGGCCCTGTCCAGGATCTCGATATAGTGTTCCGGTTCGGAAAGCTCGGGCACTGCTGCCCCGGGGACGCCCTGCCGGACCATTTCGCGTTCTGCCGGGTTGTCGTCCACGAATACCATCGCATCCGCACCGATGTTCAGATTGCCTGCGATGGTGAGCAGGTTTCTGTCCTTGCTTTCCCAGTTTGCCTCTATGTCGATGAAGTCATCCTGCTTGAGGATGCTGTCCGGGCGGGCAAGGCCGGCGAGGGCGTTCTCCCGGTCATTCTTGGAGTTCACCGTCAGGAGCACGCCGATGTCCTTGTGCGCCCTGATGTAGGACTGGAACTCGCTGTAGAGCTGGGCAACCGGAGTCTCCTGTCCGATTTCTATGTTGTCCGCCCCGTCGTCGCCGACGATGCCGCCCCAGAGCGTATTGTCAAGGTCCAGCGCAAACGCCTTCTTGTTTTTGCCGTAGATCGACTTGATGATGTTCGCCAGATTAAAGGCGAATGCCGGAATCGCGGGGACGGCGAGGACGTACTTGTACATGTGGTAGTAGAAGGGGTTTGACCACTGCTCAAGTCCGTAGCTTGCGGCCAGGTAGTTCAGGTCATTGATGTAGAAGTTTTCATGGCTGTCCGCCCAGTCGGCAAACTTTTCGTTGAGCCGGGCAGTAAAGCGGACCCGGCCCCGGTAGTCCCAGGCATCCCGGTTGCCCATGAGCCGCCAGAAGGGGAGCTCAAAGTTGTTCTGTATGACCGGGCAGGCATAGCGTGCCTCTATTTTTTCCCAGAGCTGGCGGTAGCGGCTGCAGCAGGACTCGAGTTTCCCGTTTACCGTATCCCTGCTGTCCGTGACGGCGGGCCAGTCCGTGATGTTCCGTGAGCTCGTATGAATGAAGATGATGTCGGGCTTAAAGGCGACAAGCTCGGGGTTGTCGAACAGGGCATCATTCCAGCCCTGGGCATACTCTGACTCGTAAAAGGCAGGTTCTATCCCGTAGTTGAGCAGGAAGAGTTCAAGAATTTCCTTGATGTCATGGGTCGTAGACATCCCCAGAATGGCTATCCGCTTGTGGATGCGGCTGCTTCCGTCTGCAAGGAGCCTGCGCCGCAGCTTCTTCTTGTTTGTCAGTATGTAGTTGGAATCAAAGGGATATTCCAGTTCTCTCACGGCTCCAAATCCTCCCGCCGCCGCAAACGCCGGCTTACGGAGATATTCTAGTGTTTTAAGGGGAATTTGACAATATGCAGGCAAAACGGATATCATCGTACCCTATGGAAAGCTTATGCAGTGCGGGACTCATGCTGGCCGCAGCCATCTGGGGTTTTGCCTTTGTCGTCGTAAAGGACAGCCTTGCCTATGTGGGAGCTGTCTGGATGATAGCCATCCGTTTTTCAATCGCAGCCATTCTGCTCATGCTCCTGTACTGCCGCCGCCTGAAAGACCTGAATGCTTCCTACTGGAAGCACGGGTTTATTCTGGGAACGATGATTTTTCTGGCCTACGCCTTTCAGACCGTGGGCTGCGACTACACCAGTGCCGGAAAAAATGCCTTCCTAACGGCCGTTTATGTCATTCTCGTACCGCTCATTTCCTGGCCGCTCTGCAGGAAACGACCTGCCTGGTATGTCTTTCTGGCGGCGGTTATCTTTTTTGCCGGCATCGGCCTGGTTGCAATAAAGGAAAGCGGAGATTCCCTGCTGGAAATAAATATCGGAGACATACTGACGTTAGTTTGCGGCATATTTTATGCCCTGCACATCATTTTCATCGCCCGCTATGACGAGACGGAGGATCCTGTCCTGCTTTCTGCCCTGCAGTTCCTTTTCACTGCCGTCTGGGCATGGATTGTTTCGCCCTTCATCAGCAGCCCGGCGATAAACCGCCCTCTGGAACTGGCGCTCCTGTGCAGGCCGTCAGTCATTTTTTCCATGCTCTACCTGGGAATCCTTTCCACGATGCTGGCATTCCTCCTGCAGAACATCTGCCTGAAGTATGTTCCGTCGTCGCTCGGCTCCCTCTTCATGTCACTGGAGGCGGTCTTCGGGGTCGTATTCGGGGTGCTCTTCCTGCACGAGGACATTGCACCCCGCTGCCTGCTTGGGTTTGCCCTGATTTTTGCCGCCATCCTGATTGCGGAAGTGCTTCCCAAGCTGGGACGGCGGGAATCAGCGGACAAAACGCATTAGAGCGCCGTATAGATGATGTTCTTTATCTTGCGGGCAACGGGGGACATGCCCGTGTCGACCCGCTGCATCAGCAGGACGGCGGTCAGGTCATTGACGGGGTCTACCAGCATGAAGGTACCCAGCCAGCCGTCCCAGCCGAACTCACCCTTTGAGCTGATGGTAAGGCTCCTGCCCGGTTCCTTCATGACGCGCATGAAGTTCGCGTAGCTGTAGCCCGGCAGCTGGGGCTGGGTCCGGTCAAAGGCCTTCTGCTGCCGCCTGCTCAAGACTCCCGAGCCGATGAAGGAAACCGTCCACTCCCTGAGGATCTGAGTGCCGTTATAGCTGCCCTTACCCAGCAGCATCAGGCAGAACTTCATGTAGTCGTCGATTGTCGAAGCAAGGCCTGCTCCGCCGGATTCGAACTTCGGCGGCCGCGTCATGCCGTTGGAAATGCCCAGGCGGTTTTCCGTAAAGAGCTTGAGGCCGCCTTTGCCCGAGCCGTCGTAGACCTTTGCAAGGCGTTCCTGCTTTTCGGCGGGAACATAGAAGGCCGTATCTTTCATGCTGAGGGGGGCAAAGATCCGCTCCCGCAGGAAGTCCGAGAACTTCATGCCCGAGGCCTTTTCTATGACGGCCCCCATGATGTCGGCGGAAAGCCCGTATTCCCAGCTTGAACCCGGAACGAACTCGAGGGGAACGAAACCCAGAAGGGCTGCAAACTCTGCCGTATCCATGCAGTCATCTTCGCCTGCCTTTTCCTGCAGCTCTTCAAGCAGTTCCGAGGTCCTGATCCTGTTTTCGTTTCCGTCGCCCCCGTAGCTGAGCCCGCTCGTCATGTTCATGAGGTCCTTCAGGGTTATCTGCCGGGGGGATTCCTTGAGGAATCCCCTGTTGTCGCAGTAGTTGACGTTGGAAAACTCCGGGATGTAGCAGGCAAGTTCTTCCATCAGGTCAATCCTGCCTTCCTGCAGCAGGATCATTGCCGCGACGGAGGTGATGGGCTTGGTCATCGAATACATGCGGCAGATCGTGCTGCGGGTAAACGGGGTTTTGTTCTCCCGGTCAGCAAGACCCGCCTGCCAGTAGCCCTGCTCTTTGCCCCCCTGGAATACGAGGCAGCTTGCCCCGGCAAGATATTCCGAGGCGACTGCCCCGTCCAGAACTTCCTGTATGTGTGAAAGCTGTGCTGTGTCCATTGTGAACCTCCGTCACTCTGTGCAGTTTGTGCGTACAGGCTGTCTGCGCATGGGGCCTGCCCGCATCCTTTCCTGTATTATAGCTCCAGTGGAGGGAAATGTCCACGTGCCTGCTTTAAAAGCCGGTCACTTTTAAGCTGCTGCTTCCCGCAAAAACAAAAACGGCCTCCGTCAGCGTATGCCGGCGGGGGCCGTTCCGTTTAGTCTGGCGAGCGGGTCATGCCTGCCGCATGATTCAGCTTGCCTTTACGCTGCCGTTGACGAGGCGCTCGTCCTGGGCAAACTGGTCCTTTGCAGACGCAGCGAACTCAGGATTGCCGTGGGTATAGCGGGGCAGGAGCTTGGGAGACATGACATCACCCTTGATTCCCGCCGCATCGCGCTCCTTTTCAAAGTCCGTGACATGCTTGAGCGTCAGCTTTGCATTGTCGGTGAGCGCGATGTTCTTGAACAGCTTGCCTGCTTCAATGCCGGCCTCGCGTCCGAAGACAACGACGTCGAGCAGTGAGTTGCCCATCAGGCGGTTCGTGCCGTGTACGCCGCCGGATGCCTCTCCTGC
>CAMJZA010000042.1 GCA_946410085.1 uncultured Treponema sp.
ACTCTTCCGCCTGAGATTATACCCGCAGAACCTGATCCGGTTAGTACCGGCGGAGGAAGGATATGAAACGCAATTCACACAATCCGATTCATCTGGCTGCACGGCGCACTCTGCTGCCGCTGCTTTCACTCTCACTGCTTGCTTCCTGTGCGAAGAACGGAAATGCAGGAAAGGTTCCGCCGGAACGGCTGGAAGAAGTCGTTGTCTATACCTATGACAGCTTTGCCGGTGAATGGGGACCGGGTGCGGAACTTGCCCAAAAGTTCCAGCAGAAAACGGGGAAAAAGCTTACCCTCATCGACTGCGGGGAGGCAATTCAGGCGCTGAACAAGGCGGTACTGGAAAAGGACGCACCTCAGGCCGATGTCGTCATCGGCATAGACAACAACCTTGCGGCAGAAGCACGGAAACAGGGGGTGCTGGAAGCCTATAAGCCGCAGGATGCAGAAAAGCTGATTGACCAGCGGCTGGAAAAGGAACTCGGCGGCGACTGGCTTTTGACCCCCTATGATTACAGCCATTTCGCATTGATTTACGATACGGAAAGCAGTGTGGAAGCACCTGCATCGCTCGAGGACCTGACGAAGGACATCTACAGGAAAAAGCTGATTCTCATGGATCCCCGGACTTCAACACCGGGCCTCGGATTCCTGACCTGGACGGTCAGCCTGTTCGGAGACAAAACGGAAGCCTATTGGGAGGCCCTCAAGCCGAACATTCTGACCATGACATCCAGCTGGAGCGAAGGCTGGGGCATGTTCCTGGAAGGAGAGGCCCCCCTTGTCATCAGCTATACGACAAGTCCTGCCTACAACGTTGAATACGACAATAACGACCGCTATCAGGCACTTGTCTTTGCAGAGGGCCATGTTGAGCAGGTCGAAGGCTTCGGCCTCATAAAAAAGGCACCGAATAAGGAAGGGGCAAAGCTCTTCATGGACTTCTTCATCTCCGATGAAGCGCAGGACACCCTGCCGCTTACGCAGTGGATGTATCCGGCAAACAAGGAAGTTTCCCTGCCGCAAAGCTACACGAAGGCCGCCCCCATTCCGGAAAAAACACTGGAAAGCAGGAGCGACAGGACACAGGCCGTTCTGGACTCTGTCATTACTATCGTTTCCGGTCAGTAAGCGGCAGGAGCATGAACAGTCAGAACAAGGGCAGGCAGCCGTTCATGTCGCTCGCAGTCCACATCCTGCAAAAAGCAGGCATCCTCGGAGCTGTCCTTGTTTCTGCTGCGGTCATCCTTGCATTCATCCTGCCGCTGCTTCAGGCGTGCACCCCGCTCTTTTCCGGCAGGCTTTCCGCAGCATACAGCCTGCGGCAGTTACTGAGGATTACCGGATATACATTTGAAGAAGCCCTCGCATCCACCATGCTGGCTCTTCTGGTGGGAATTCCGGCAGCGTTCTTCATAGCCCGGCGGCAGTTTCCCGGAAGAAAGCTGCTCATGTCCTGTGCGGCGGTTCCCCTCTGCGTGCCGCCGCTCATCGTTGCACTCGGCTACATCTCGACCTTCGGCATGGCGGGGTACGCAAACCGGATCCTCTCCTTTCTGGCAGGACGGAAAGACAATCCGTTCAGCTTTCTCTATTCATTTCAGGGGCTTATCATGACGCAGGGCTTTTACAACTTTCCGATCGTGATGGCTTCCGTTGCCGACGCATGGAGCCAGCTTGACGGTAGTCAGGCGGACAGTGCCCGACTGCTGGGAGCAGGTGAGGCCCGCTGCTTTTTCAGCATAACCTTCTTTCAGCTGCTGCCGGCACTACTCTCGGGTACAATGACGGTCTTTATCTACTGCTTCTTCTCATTCATGTTCGTCCTCCTGTTCGGTGTTACCGGCGGTACGACACTGGAAGTTGCTATCTACCATGCAGGGCGGAGCAGCATGGACTTCAAGGCAGCAGCAAGCCTTGCCCTGCTGGAAACCCTGTCTGCTTTCCTGACGCTCTTTCTCCTGAACAGGGTCGAGAACATGGCAAAACGGCTCAAGGGGCTTTCCTTTGCGGGAACAGCCTGCAAGCCCCTTCCCCTCAGTAAAAAGGAGCGTTTCCCCGCAGTGGTATTTTTTTCTGTTATCTTTATCTTCTTCCTGCTGCCCCTCCTGTCCATCATCGCTGCTTCCTGTACCGTACGGACGGGCGGGCATAAAAGCTTCTCGCTTGCCGTCTGGAAACAGCTTTTCGCTATGAGTTCCTTTTACCGTTCCCTCAGGAACAGCCTGTATACGGCAACAGCGACGGGCACCCTCTGCACGACAACGGGATTGACTGCAGCCCTCCTGCTCAGCCTCCCCGCCTTCCGTGGCAGGGCATTGTTCCGCAGCATTCCCCTCCTTCCCCTCGCCGTTTCTTCTGTCCTGATGGGACTGGGCATGACAAAGCTCGTCAGACGGGGAAATCCGGCCCTGCTCATCCTCGCCCAAACAGCCCTCTACTGGCCTTTTGCCTTCCGGCAGATACAGGCATGCCTGTCCAAGATTCCCGACAGCGTCATCGAAGCTGCATCGATTCTTTCTCCCTCCCGGACGGATCCCCTGTTCCGGGTTATCCTTCCTTCCTGCCGGAAAGGCATTCTGAGCGGCATGGGATTCTGTTTTGCGATGAGCTGTGCCGATGCAACACTCCCGCTGGTGCTTTCGATACATAAGTTCGACACGCTCTCCCTCTTTACCTACCGGCTTGCCGGCAGCTACCGATTTTCCCATGCATCTGCGGCGGGATGCGTCCTAGGCCTGGTCTGCATCCTGGCATTCACCCTTTCAAACAGAGGTAAGGAAACGCATGGCATATCTTGAATGTACGGGGCTTTATAAAGACTGGGGGCAGGTAGATGGGGGTGTATGTGTCGACGTCTCCTTTCAGGCCCAGAAAGGCAGCATGACGAGCATCGTGGGAGCAAGCGGCTGCGGCAAGTCAACCGTACTCCGCCTCATCGCCGGCATCCTCAGGGCTGACCGGCATGCAGTTCCGATGACGATACAGCTGGACGGAAAGGACATCACAAAGCTTCCCCCGGGAAAACGGGAGTGCGGACTGGTATTCCAGAGCGGCGCCCTCTTTTTGCACAAGAGCGTCGAGGACAATGTGGCCTACGGGCTGGAATGCAGGGGCATGAAAAAAAAGGAAGCCCGGCAGCAGGCGCGGGACTTCCTTACCCTCTTTACCATGCAGGACTTCGCAAAGCGCTACCCTGAGACATTGAGCGGCGGTGAAGCCCAGCGGGTCGCCCTTGCACGCACACTCATCGTTCAGCCCAAGCTCGTCCTGCTCGACGAGCCGCTTTCTGCCCTTGACGCCCCGATGCGGAAGAAACTTGCAGAAGAAATAGTCAGCCTGCAGAAAAAAGTGGGCTTCACCGCCATTATGGTGACGCACGATATCCGCGAGGCAAAACTGATGAGTGACCGGATAATCCTGATGGAAAAAGGCAGGATTCGGTGGGAAGGGGCTGCAGACGCCTTTGCCGGGGAGTAAGACCGCCCCGCCGCTCAGGACGGCTGTTCCCGCCGTTCAAAGAGCCACTGCTGGATGCGGAGTATCAGCGCTGGGTTCAGCCGGTAGATGAAGCCCTTGACGGCTTTCTTTGCTCCGTCCTTCCAGGTCATGTCTGCCCGGTCCGTCTCAAGCACAAAAGATTCCCGGGCACAGAAATCGCGGAAGCCTTTGACCAGGCTGCCCCGCCCTACTGCCCCGTCCCCGGTGGGATCAAAGAAGCTGAACAGCGACTCGTCTGCGAGCCGCCAGACCGACTGCTCCAGACTGCGTGACCAGACGGTTCCCTCCCGTTCAAAGTCCCAGGCGCTGACGCTGTGGCCTTCCAGCAGGGACTCAATGTACTGGCAATCCCAGATTGCCGGCGGGTTGACGGACACCCGATAGGGTTCGTCCCGTCCTATTTCACTGAACGAAAGCCCCTCACAGAGCTCTGCAGCCGTTCCCCGTGCATCCCTTGGAGATAGCTTGCAGATACCGGCCTCCTTATCCCTGCTGACGCGGTAGGCAGCTGCTATCTTGGCGTTGTCCACCGGCGCAGACAGGATAAAGTCGTCGAGCATGACAAGAACATGACGGGTCGGAATATGCCTGACTGCATACAAGAGGCAGTCGCTCCAGGATTTGCCGGTACCAGCCGTCAGCACTTCGTCAAAAAAACGCGGAACATCAGCAGGAACATCCGCAGGCCGGCAGTCCCGGCTTTCGGTCAAAAGATACGTCTTATAGGGACAGGACGGCCAGTATTTTACGGCCGACTGCTCGAATACCCGTACGATATCCATGTACTTGTCGCAGGAGACAAGCAGGATTGAAAGTCCTTCTTCTTTTTCCATGTTCATGGTCACCCTCCCCGCATCTTATGTAAAGTAGCCCTGTGTCACCGGGTTTGTTTCCGTACAGGAGAAGGTCAGGTTTTTCAGGAGTATCCCCGGCTTTGCATCCACCATGCTGATTTCATGGAGGCCTTTTTTCAGCTCTACTTTGGAAGCGACTGCCCAGATACAGGTTCCCATCGTGGTCCTGCACTGGAATGAAGCGGCAGTCCCGCCATCTATCAGTATGTTCAGCACGGACTGGGAAAGGGTATCGCCGTCTTTCCTGTATTCGCCGCGGATTGCATAACAGGCATCCTCTGCTGCATCGATGTAGCAGAGCTCGCCCGGCTGGAGGGCAAAGGGCTGCCCCGCCCGGATCAGGCGGCCTCCGTCAGGCAGGGAAATGCCTGTTGCCGGGAATACGGGAAGATCCTTCAGGGGCCCCAGTTCCCGTCCGGCAACGGAACAGGACGCAAGAAAGGAGATCACCTGCATGGCAGACCGCTGTAACTCACCCAGCGTAAGGCTGCCTGCGGCAAGGGACGGGCCGATGTTGTCGCCGAATACGTTGGACTCCGCCCCGTCATTGTCGACGACCATATAGACGTTATTGCCGGAGCGAATCATCGAGGCCGTGTTGCGGACGCTCGGCTCCCCGCCTTTGACGCAGTCATTCATGCAGGCCCACCAGTCGGTCATCACAAGACCGTCGAAGCCCCACTCGCGGCGCAGTATCGTGTTGACAAGATCATAATTCGAGGCCGCCCAGTGGCCGTTGACGGAATTGTAGGAGGTCATGACGGCACGGGCTTTCCCCTGCTTCACCGCAAGCTCAAAAGGCTTCAGGTAGATTTCCCGCAGGGCCCGTTCGGAAATGACGGAATCCCCCTCCCGCCGTGCCGTCTCCTGATTGTTTGCGGCAAAATGCTTGATGACGGCATGGGAGCCGCTTCTGCGAAGACCGGCTATTTCCGCACAGGCCATGAGGCCGGATACGAGCGGATCCTCGGAAAAGTATTCAAAGTTCCGTCCGCCGAGGGGATTGCGCTGGATGTTGATGCCGGGCCCCAGGAGCGCGTCTATCCTGTTTTCCTGCAGTTCCTGACCCTCACAGGCATAGAGTTCTTCGACAAGCGCCAGATTCCAGGAGCAGGCAAGATTCGTACCGGACGGCATGAGGCGGGCTTCCTTACCCGTGTCCATCCGTATGCCCGACGGGCCGTCTGAACAGCCGGCACAGGGGATACGGAAGTCGGAATGAAGTCGCCCGCTCACGCCGCCGAATGCGGCGGCAATGCCCTTCGTCACTTTTTCGCTCAGCATTCCTTCGCCCCGGGCCAGTGTTGCAAGCTCTGTTTCGTCCATCTGGGCAACGAATGCCGGCAGCAGCGACGCATCTTTTTTTACGTCGTCAAAGCTGATTCCCCGGAAGCCCGTCTGCGAAAGCTCCGGCGGCAGGCGGCTTTCTATCCGATTGCGCAGGTCAACTGCATCTGCCCGTGCCTGCCGGGAATAGTCAGCGGCAAAAGGACGTGCAGAACTGCCGCCCTGAGAGACCGGCCGGAGGACGGGGAAAGCCTGTGCAGGCGCCAGGGCCTGCTCAAGCTGCGCAACGACGACATCCCGCTCAAGCAGAAGGCCGTTCCTGCCGTCAATCGAGACCGGGGCAGCTGAAAGGGAATCCGTACCGGCATAGATGCGGTAGTTTCCCTGCTCAAGGACAAAACAGGAGGCATGGCCCGTAAGACCTGCCTCATCATAGGAAGCCATGTAGCGGACGGGGAAATGCAGCTCAAGAACCTGTGATTCCCCGGGGGCAAGTTCCTTCGTCTTTGCAAAGGCGGCAAGCGAGCGGACTGCCTTTCCCATCTTTCCCTGCGGGGCTTCATAATAGACCTGGACGACTTCCTTTCCGGCATAACGGTCACCGCTATTCCGAACAGTTACCGTACACCGGATCAACGCATCCTGTATCCGTCCGGTTCCGCTTTCCGCCGTTTCCGGATGCTGTTCCAGATGCGCTTTCTGTCCTTCCAGGGTAAACGTCGTATATGATAGACCGAAGCCGAAGGGAAACAGGATGCGGCCTGGGGCAAAGGTCATGAAATAGCGGTAGCCGACATAGATGTCTTCCCGGTAGACGCTTCCCCTGCTGCCGCCAAAGCTGGCAGTTGAAGGATAGTCGGCAAGAGAGCGGGCTATCGTACTGGTAAGCTTGCCGGAAGCGCAGGCCCGCCCCGTGAGGACATCCGCCGTTGCCCTGCCCCCTTCCTGACCGCCTTCCCAAGCATAGACGAGGGCCTTGATGTGGCCTCCGAACGCTGCATCGTCGATCCAGCCCGTATCGATGATGCCGGATGTATTGCATACGACACAAACCGAGTCAAAGGCAGCACAGACCGCCTGCAGGTTTGCCCGCTCCAGGGGAGTCAGCCGGTAGCTGCCTTCATTGTCCGTATAGTCTTTGTCCTCACCCGTATTCCGCCCGATCACAAAGAGCGCTTTATTGGACCGGAGGGCTGCAGAACGGACGATTTCGTCCGTCAGTTCCATCTCCTGCTGGTGATAGGGTTCGGCAGCCCAGAGGTTCCCCCCGTTGTCAAAGGGATTGTCCCGGAGCCACTGCTCGTACCGGGCAAGCAGGTCCCGGTCAACCGCAGCAGAGCCTCTGCGTTCCAGTTCCACGAGGGAGTCGATGAGGTTCGTCGTATACTCGCAGTGGACGGAACCTCCCGACCCCGTACCGCTCCGGTACCAGTCTTTCTGGGAACGCCCGAATACACTGACCCTGTCGCCGCTCAGGAGCGGAAGCATTGCCCCTTCATTCCGCAAAAGGACAATGCCCTCCCGGGCGCTCTGTAAACAGACTTCTGAAAACGTCATGGGGAAAACCTCCCGGGACTAGCGGACCTTGAAGAAAATGCCCAGCAGGCCCATCGTGATGAGCAGCTGGCTGATCAGGAACTTTATCAGGACCTGGGTCGGTGACCATCCGTGGTTCTTCCGGTAGTGGTCATGCAGCGGAAAACGGATGTTCGAGAAGATGCTGATATGGAAAAAGCGTTTGAGGGCAACCTTGAGCAGGCCCATGCCCCCGTTGATGAAGATAATCGTCGAGGTAACGAGGAACATAAAGGGGTTGCCGCTGACCATGACGCAGAAACCGAGGTAAAAGCCGAGCGCCCGTGAACCGGCGTCCCCCATCAGGACGGAACTGGGAAAGGCGTTATGCCAGAGGTAGCCCAGCAGCACCCCCGCCAGGCAGAAGGTCATGAGCCCCCACGAGGCGCCGGAGTCCAGATGGGGAACCAGAAGATATGCAGCCGTGTTGACATGACCGAAGACAATGTAGAAGCTGATTGCAAGGGTAAAGAGCGCCAGTATGACGAGGGAGGAGCTGAGTCCGTCCACACCGTCCGTACAGTTGGTCGTATTGACGGAAACCCAGAGCATCACGGTTGCGATGACGATATACAGCCAGCAAGGAACCTGCACGGGAACCGAGGTGAACGGCAGCCAGAACGACAGGCGGCCGTCTCCGTCTGCCATATAGTGGGCCAGCAGGAATGCGGCACTGCAGCACACGATGAAGTCAAGCAGGGCCTTGCGGTATTCGCCCCAGCCGTTCAGGCTCCTGTCGTCAAGGTAGCCCGTCAGCATCATGAGCCAGGTCAGCGCAAGCGCACCGCACTGGAAAAGATTCAGGGGAATGAAGGTCAGGCAGAGAAGGACGAAAAAGCTGATGAACACGACACCGGCTCCCGTCGGCTTGCCTTTCGCCTGCTCCTTGGAAAGCGTGAACTCGCGGCCCCGGTCCTGCGGCAGGAAACGGAAGAACTTGGGAAGCAGTTTTTCAGTTAAAAAAAACGATATATAGAGGGCAAAAACAATTAAGACAGCATACGACTGCAAAAGCCTTGCCGGACCGAAGTAGTTTTTCAGCAGGGCACCCAGATGATAAAGCATTTCATTATACTATCAGAAAGACCGGAGATTTGCAAGCAACCGGATGCAGCCTGATGCCGCATGTATCAGAAGGCAGCCGCTGCCGGTAAGCCCCTGTTTCCGGGAGCGGCGGGGACTCGATTAAATTCCTGCATTGTGCTAGACTGGCTTACCGGCTTTTTTGCAGCCGGTTTTGGGGGTAACCGTATGGAAATAGTCTGTCTGGATCTGGAAGGTGTTCTGGTACCGGAAATTTGGATTGCCTTTGCCAAGGCAACGGGAATCAGCTGTCTGACGCGGACGACGCGCGATGAGCCGGATTATGATAAGCTGATGAAATGGCGGATCGGCATTCTGAAGGAGCACGGACTGGGACTCAAAGAGATTCAGGATACGATTGCGACAATTGATCCTATGGAAGGTGCAAAGGACTTTCTGGACGAGTTGCGGAGCTTTACCCAGGTCATCATCCTCAGCGATACCTTTACGCAGTTCGCCGGTCCCCTGATGAAAAAACTCGGATACCCGACGATATTCTGCAACAGCCTGGAAGTTGCCCCTTCCGGCGAAATCACCGGCTTCAAGTTGCGGTGCGACAAGGGGAAGCTCGCGACGGTCAGGGCCTTGCAGTCGATCGGCTTTGACACGATAGCCTCCGGCGACAGCCATAACGACCTTGGCATGATCCGCGCAAGCAAGGCAGGTTTCCTCTTTAAGTCAACGGACAAAATCAAGGCGGACAACCCCGATATTCCTGCCTTTGAGGATTACGGAGCACTGCTGAATGCCATAAAAGCTGTCATTGCCGCATGAAAGCTTCCGCAACCTTCTTGAAATAAGAATAGATTTGTTATAAGATAGCTCCCTATGGAAGAGCAGATTCTTTCCCGCAAAAAGCTAGAAAGCCTCACAAACGATGAGCTCAGGGAGCTTGCGGATACGTACGGACTTGATATTCCCAGCAACCTGAATAGGAACTTTATAATAGGAGAGCTGCTCGAGTATGCGCAGGAGCTGGAAATTTCGACACAGGCAGACAGGGACCTGAACTATGTCGAATACGAGGAAGATGACGGACAGGACGACGGTGAACTGCGGCTGCCGAAAAGCTACAACGAAACCAAGATAAACGCCATTCTCCGCGATCCGGCATGGGTCTACACCTTCTGGGACATCAGCGAATCAGACCTTCAGTCTTTTACTGATAATGAAGACTTTTTGAACCTGAGCCTGCACGTGGTTTTTTATGACAGTGCGGACAGTGAGGAACAGACCGACTCCATTGACCTGAAGGTTTCCCTGGAAGACAGGAACCAGTATATCCTGCTTTCGTCTGAAAAGAAACACTTCTCCCTCAGTCTGGAAGAATGCTGCAGGGGAAAGCCGAATATCATTCTGGCAAAAACCAAGCGGATTTCCGTCCCGACCGGCAACGAGCTTCTGAAAAATGCCATTCCGGGAAAAAAGATGGATTTCCCCCCCCTGATCCGGCTCTCCGGCATTGATGCCGTGCTGCGCCGGCAATATCTGGATCACCGGGAAATGTTTTCAGAGTAGGCGCAGAGGACTATGGCACGGAAAGATTTCATTTTAGTTTTAACGGCAGAGCAGGCATTCATACATAACTTCAATGCAAAAGAAAATTTTGCCTATGAGGATTCTGCGCTTTTTTCAGCATTGTCAAACAGCTATATTCCCCTGCTCAACATGCTCGGCCGCCTTGAGCATGACAACATCCCCTTCAAGCTCGGCATTGTTCTCAGTTCACAGCTCTGCACCCTGCTTGCCCACAAGAGCACGAAGAAGAAATATGTTGCCTGGCTTGACAGCATGATAAAGCTGGGCGAAGAGGAAGTGGAACGGAATAAGGGGGATGAAGCAGTCCTCCGCAACGTCAAGAGCTGTCTCCTGCACATGCAGAAAAACAGGGATGATTTTCTTGAAACCTATGCCGGTGACCTCCTGCAGGCTTTCAAAGGCTTTGCGGACCGGGGTTACCTGGAGCTTATCCCGACTGCAGCGACCTGCTGCTACATGCCCCACTACCGGGATCTCAAGGAAGTCCTGCATGCACAGATTGACGTGGGACTGCATGCCCACCGGTCTTTCTTCGGTGAAACGGGAGAAGGTTTTTTCATTCCCTACCTTGGCTGGACCGAAGACCTTGACAGCGTCCTCCGGTCGTATGGGGTAAACTATACGATAGTCGATACGAGATCCGTGCTCTTCTGTAAAGAACCGCCGGAAACCGGCATCTACAGCCCCGTGCGGACAAAGAAGTCGCTCGTGATTTTCGCCCGCGATTTTGATACTCCCGATGACATCCGGGGAAACACAGCCGACGGTCAGCAGGACGGCTACATGACGGCATCCGTATACCGCTGTGAACAGCGGGATATCGGGTATGAACTGCATGAGAAAAAACTCAAGAGCTTCCTGAATACGAATTCGTCCCGGCTGCAGACCGGCTACAAATACTATGCAAATGAGCTTACCGACAGCGAAAAACCGGTGCCATACGATGAAGAGGCTGCAGCCGCTCAGATACAGCTGGATGCAGAGGATTTCTACAGGAAAAAACTGGAAAAGCTTGAAAAGGCAGAACAGCTTCTCGACGGCAAGGATAACGTGCTCACCTGCGTCATACCGGCCCAGCTGCTCGGTACCAGCTGGCATGAGGGAATCGCATGGCTTGAAGCCGTCATCAGGCTTATTGCAGCTGACGGTAAAATGCAACTCACCTTCTGCAAGGATCATCTGGACAAGCAGTTCAGCCTGCCCAAAATCACACCCTATCCCTGCAGTGCGGAAGGATCCGGTTACGGAGAGAACCTGCTCGACAGTTCCAACAGCTGGATGACGGACTGTGTCAGGATTGCAAGCGAGCGGATGATAGATCTGACCGAACGCTTTCCGTCGGAAACCGGTATAAAGGCCCGCATTCTGAATCTGGGTGCAAAGGAAGTCCTGCTTGCCCAGTCCGCATCATGGCAGCAGATGATCTATGAGGGCGTACTGCCGGAATATGCAGGCAGGGCATTCAGTTCCTGCATACGGAATTTCAACCAGGTCTTTGACTCCCTCGCAAGCAATACGGTCAGTACGGAATGGCTGTGCAGCCTGGAAAAAGAGGACAACATCTTTCCCTGGCTGTCCTACAAGGTATTCAGCAAAAAACGATAGCCGCGATGCAGACAAAGGCCGTCATTTTCTTCCTCACACTGCTCTCCGTTCCCCTTGTTCTTCTTGCTTCAGAGGAAGCCGGCGGGAAAAGGAAGCCGTCCCTGTATGACATGGCCCTTGACCAGATTGATTCAGATGCGGTTGTTCCGAACAGTGGGGCTGCCGCAAGGCAGATACCGGTCAACGACATCGACAGGACTGATGAAAACGGAGTAACAGCCCTGATGCGGGCTGCAAAAGAGGGAAATGACTGGACGGTACGGCTCCTGCTCGATTCAGGGGCGGATGTAAATGCCCGGGACTCCGAGGGATGGACGGCATTGATGTATGCGGTCCGCCACCAGAACAATTACAACATCGTTTCCCTTCTGGCAGGCAGCGGAGCAAGCCTGAAAGTCAGAAACCGGCACAACACGACACCCCTGCTTCTTGCGGCGGCCTACACCCAGAATCCCGATATTCTTGCCCTCCTTCTTGATGGCAGGAGCGGGGCGGAAGAAGAAGTATTCAATGCGTTCATTCTGGCTGTTGAAGAAGAGAAGTCCCCTTCCCTCATAAAAGAAGCCAAACTGGAAGCATTTTTCAGGAAGGGAGTTCCCGTCAACGGCTATTTCCGGGGACTCACCCCTTTGATGTATGCCTGCAGGTATAATTCCACATCTCTTGCTGCCCGCTGTCTGCTGGAACGGGGGGCGGACATTTCCCTGCAGGACGGCGCAGACAAAAACGCCCTTGACTATGCACTGGAAAACCCGTCGTTTCCACACGACAGGGTCTTTAATCTGCTCGTAAAAGGAAAGGATTTATGAGGATTACCGGAGGACTTTTAAAAGGGAGGGTGACGCAGACACCGAGCGGAAAAATGGCAATCCGCCCCGCGATGGACATGATGCGGGAGTCTATATTCGATATACTTGCCCCCGAACTTGCAGGGAAAAGCTTCCTCGACCTTTTTTCCGGTTCAGGGACGATAGCCCTCGAAGCCGTATCCCACGGTGCAAAAGGTGTCTCCCTTTGTGAAATGGACCGGGAAAAGGCAAAAACCATCATCGCAAACGTCAAAATGGCGGAAGACGTCGGGGAGCGGATTGACTGTCACTTCATGGCAGTTGAACTGTACCTCAGACGCTGTAAAAAGCAGTTTGACTATATTTTTCTGGACCCTCCCTTCCCCTACAAATTCAGAAAGGAGCTTCTGGAGACCATTGACAGGCGGCAGCTGCTCACCGAAGGCGGAAAAGTCATCGTCCACCACCCCAAAGAAGACCCTCTGCCAGAGGAAATAGGAGCATTAAAACGGGTTGATCAGCGGTTCTACGGCAGATCCATCGTTGATTTCCTTAAAAAAGAAGCTGTCAACCCAAAATAAGCCTTGACAAATCGATATTATAAGGTAGAATAAAGCTATGTAATGAATGCTTGGAACATAGGGAATAGCTGGACAATTGACAGATAGCGATTTAAAAAAAAAGATAGATGAAAAGCAGGCAGGAGAAGGCTTTATAAAAGTCACTGACCTTCCCGTCGGGACTCTTTC
Source organism: uncultured Treponema sp. (assembly GCA_946410085.1). Lineage (GTDB taxonomy): Bacteria > Spirochaetota > Spirochaetia > Treponematales > Treponemataceae > Treponema_D. Next base: position 12,981 of record CAMJZA010000042.1, read on the forward strand.
TCCACAGCAGCGGGTCATGCTCAATCGTAAAGCAAATGCGCTTTTCAATGACGGGAAAATTGAGATGGCAGAGCGGATTTTCATTACAACAGGATATTCAGACGGCTTGACACGCTGCGGTGACAGTTATGCCGAAAAGAATGAATATATAAAGGCCTTACGCCTCTATCTTTTGGCACACAACAAACGGAAATCAGATCCCTTGATTGAAAAAATCGCAGGAATGGTATCCACGCTGATGAAAGAGGCTTGAAGGACAGGAAACAGCGTACCGCACGCTGTTCTGGTATGGGCGGGCATGCAAAGTCCCGGACGGACTTTGGTAAACGGTCCGGTTATCTAAAATAGAATTTATGGAGGAATTTAAAAAAGAATTATGGGCAGTACATTCTCAGGATCACGGGTCAACGACAAAATGAATGTCGACGCAATGATGATGGGTGAAACTGGCGACCCGATTTCGGAACCAACCATCGATACCGCTTCGACAAACGAAATCAGTGAGCTCTCGAAGAAGGGCTACGCAAAGATGAAGGAAAACAATATCGCCGGTGCAGTGGAAGACTTCAAGGCGATACTCGAAATAGAGGACAACAACAATTATGCCCTCGTTGGACTCGGCGACAGCGAACGTAAGCGGGGGCACTTTAAAGATGCCATCGACTACTATACGAAATGCCTTTCCTACCATCCCGGCAACAATTATGCCCTCTTCGGTCTTGCAGACTGCTACAAGGCCTTGAACCAGTACCACAAGGCTATTGAAATCTGGGAACAGTACCTCGTTCACGATGACAGGAACATTACCGTGCTGACCCGTGTCGCTGATGCATACCGCAAGATCCGCGATTTTAAGAAATCAAAGCAGCTCTACCTCCGTGTTCTGGAAATGGAGGATACGAATGCCTACGCCGTAATAGGATTGGGGCATCTGCATTATGACTTTAAGGAATACAAGGATGCCCTCTACTATTGGACAAAAATGCTGGAGCTGAATCCCGGCAATGTTGATATCCGGGTCCTGACTTCGATTGGAAACTGCCACCGGAAGCTTAAGACCTTTGACCAGGGGCTTATCTACTTTCAGAAAGCGCTGGACATAGATCCGAAGAACTTCTATGCTCTCTTCGGCATGGCAGACTGCTATCGCGGCATGAACCAGCAGTTCCGTTCCGTAGAATACTGGAACAAGATACTTGACATCGACCCCCGTAACAAGGTCATCCTGACACGGGCAGGAGATGCCTACCGTAATATGGGCGACTACAAGGTTGCTGCCGACTATTACAATCGGGCCATGGACATAGATTTCGACATCTATGCGGCACTCGGCCTCGCCTTGATCTGTAAGGGTGAAGGAAAATATGACGAAGCAATAGACCGTCTTTCAGCTCTTATCAGGGACGATCCGAAAAATTACCGGCTCTATATCGATCTGGCAGACTGCCATATCAAAAAGAACCAGAAATCAAAGGCCATAGAGGTACTGCAGGCATTCCAGCGACAGGGGCTCCGGAGTCAGGCTGTCAATGACATGATTGACCGCCTGGAAAATAACAGGCCGCTCTTCTGATGTTGCCGTCGCTTGTCGGTCTGGATCCGGACGAAATCTGTACACTCCTGGACCTGCAGCCCCGTTTCCGGGGGCTGCAGCTGTTTCAATGGGTCGCGAAGGGCATTTCCTCATTTGACGAAATGACAAACATAAGCCGGGGAGACCGGGATGCCTTTGCCCGGAAAGCCCGGCTCTATTCCTCTTCGGTTACAGAAACACAGCAGGATCCCGATGGAACGGTAAAGCTCCAGATTACCCTCGCTGATGATGCTTCCGTCGAAACGGTCCTGCTGACAGACCGGGAGGGGCGCAAAACGGCATGCGTCTCCTGCCAGGCAGGCTGTGGAATGGCCTGTGCCTTCTGTCAGACAGGCCGTCTTGGATTACAGCGGAACCTTTCAGCCGGTGAAATCGTTGAAGAATTCCTCTACCTGGAAAAAGCTGCCGGCAAGCTGGATAATATCGTCTTCATGGGCATGGGAGAACCACTTCAGAATCTCGACGCAATTTTCAAGGCTGTTTCTGTTCTGACAAACAAAAAAGGCCGGGCTCTTAGTTCCAGAAGAATTACCCTAAGTACCTGCGGGTTAATCCGGGGCATTTACGAGCTTGCAGACCGGGAAGCTGCTACAGGCATTGGTATAAGGCTTGCCGTTTCCCTGACAACAGCCGATGAAGGATTACGGAAGTCGCTTATGCCCGTTGCACAGGCTAATCCGCTTCCCGAGTTGAAGCAGGCTATTGCCTATTACATCGGGAAAACAGGAAAGCGGGTCACACTCGAAGCCGCCCTTCTGGCGGGCGTGAACACCGGTCGCGAAAGTGCCGAATCCCTCATCCAGTTTGTGTCTGGACTCGATGCCTATATAAACCTCATTCCCTGGAATCCCGTTCCCGGTCTGGATTTCAAGACCCCCTCCACCTCCGAATGTTCACACTTCCTCAAAATGCTGGATGATGCCGGCCTGAATGTATCCCTGCGGACTCGACGGGGAACAAGTATTGCCGGAGCATGCGGGCAGCTGGGAAAGATAACCCGTACTGGTACGGAAGGCCGGCACCGGAGCATTCTGGAAGGAGTTACCCATTAAATATCAATAATTCTTGATTTAATATAATTAAAATATCTCTAAATACTCAAATCAACTCATTATTATATAAAGAAATATGCAATTTCACTTGACAAAATAGAAAGCTCGTATATAATGAAGTAAATTAAGAATTCTAGGAGGCTTCCCAAATGCAAAAAAAAATATATGTTACAGGTCTTGATGATGATAGTATCGCTGCAAAGGTAGATGCAGCCGTAAAAGCCGTTTCCGGGGTATCCGGAGCAGTTTCAACCGTTGCAAAATGTCAGGTTTGTGTTGATTTTGATGAATCTGCTGCAGGTATTGAAGATGCCATCAACGCCGCCATTGCCTCCGCTGGCGTAACAGTCCTGTAGGGACATGAACGATACAGAAAAGACAAAGCGGGTAGCCCTGTTTATAACCGCTGCGTGCATCCTTTGCAGTTTAATCATGCTGCTTCCGCCAGTACAGAACATCGTGTTATGCCTTCTTGAAAAGCTCAAGGGGGGTACGATACGGTGGCCTGATCTGTGGAGAGGACGGATACGAAGCATCGCTTGTGTTTGTTTTTCCATCTGTATATGTATAATTCTCCTGCTTTTTACAAAGCAGGAGAAGCGGAAAAAAGTTTTTTGCACAATCTTTCTTTTATGTGCCGCAATATCCAGTCTTCTGTATCCTCTCCAAAACCGCATAGCGTTTCTTCAGTTTTTTGGGGGGCTTCCTTTAGAAAAAGCCACTGATCCCCTACGGACAAGACTCTTCGTATATAAAACGCTTGTTTTCACAGCCATTTTCTGCATACTTGCCTTCTTTGTAAACAACGTTTCCTCCTATGCAGCCATCATCAAAAGCAAACAGAGCTATACAGTTCTTTTTTCAGTTGCTCTGCTACTTTCATTTATATCGTTTAATCTTGGTATTCCAAAACACGCAACAGGATATCTGAATAACTTCTGGATGTTCTATGCCGGATTTGACTTTGGAGATTACATAGAGACAATATTAAAACCATACCCCAATTTTTCTTATCCACCGCTGGCAAACATACTGACAAAAGTTCTCAGATTGTCACTTCCCTCCTCTCCAGACATTGTGGCAACATGGAATCTGGGATATACTATATTTTCACCTGTGGGATCGTTCATGATTCTGGTATTCTTTGTGACCCATCTATTCCCGCTGTTACTCTTATGCCACCGGGCCATTCAAGGAAATACATTCACAAAAGTGCTTTTTACCCTGACAATCTGCATGAGTTCTTTTTTTGTCTATGCAATCATGCGGGGCAACATTATCCTTCTTGCCACATCATTCAGCCTGTACTATATGATCTTCTATGACTCGAAGGACAAGCGGCTCAAGCAGACAGCCCTTTTATCACTGGCAATTGCTGCGAATATAAAAGTCTACCCCGCCATATTCGGTTGTCTGCTGATCAAGGAGAAACGCTGGAAAGACATCGGTCTGTGTATACTCTACTCTGCACTTCTCTTTTTTCCGCTGTTTTTTACCTATGATGAAGGCTTTACATTTTCCTTCAGCGAATTCATGAAACGTGCAAGATTTGCGGGAAGCGATAAGATTTCAGCCCCGCCGCCACAGATTGTCCCCCCTTCCAATGCAAATCTATTAGAGTATGAGGCCGGAAGTGCTTCAGAAGCAGGTATCTCAGCGCTCACCGTTGAGCAAAATCAAGAAGTATCTGAAAAGCATTCAAAACGAACAGAAAACAAGCTGTTAAAAGCCCTTACGGCTCCAGCATTTGGTTTTTTTTCACTTTCGAATACAGTGGCAACATTCACAAAAGCCCTCCAGGCACCCAGAAAAGTCTATACTGTCTTACTTGTTTTCAGTTTCCTGTCCTATATTGGGCTTTCAGTTCTACTCTTCATTCGGGCAAAAAGAAAATGGATCCTGTTCCTTATCCCAGCTACGGCCTGTTATCTTATACCCGGCATGACCTACTGTTATGTTCCTATATTCCTGCTGCTGCCACTCATTGCCTTGTTAAACGAAGACCATAAGAGACCTTCAGAATACGGGGCACTGCTGCTGTTCCTGTGCATGTTTGCATGCAACTGGACAATCTGGCCCTGTGTTCTTGGCTATAGGCAATTCCCGTCCATTGCATTCTCTGCAGGTTTGTATGTAACGGCATTCCTTACGGAACTACAGGTTCCGAAAAACAAAGGAATAGCCGCATCAACATGCAGCTAGTTCGCAATCCGAAGCCCGAAGCCTACTCTTCCCCGGCATCCTCAATGCCAAGAATCTTCTTCGCTTTCTTGGCGTTATTATTCTTCTTTGCCCCTGTCCCATCAGCATCCGCGATTTTCTGCACTTTCTCAGTCAGGGAGGCATACTGACCTTTCTGATATATGTCAAGGCCCGTTCCCTGTGTCATGACATCCTTGCTGTCAAGAAACAGACCGCAGACATCAGCAAATTCTGCCCTGCCGTATTTCGCAAATTCTTTTCCCAGTGTATAGCGGAGCTGCTTATGCACATCATTCGTCAACGTAGAAGATGCAAGCTCCAGTATCTCGTTCGTACCTGCAGTTCCGTTCTTTAAAAGGGCGGCAGCAACCGTTCCTTTTGTCGTATCACCCGTTTTTGTATCTGTAATCAGGCTGATAAGGTACTCATTTCCCTCTGCGGTATTGAAGTCAGAAAGAAGTGCATAGCATTTGTCCTTAACCTTCTTCTCCTCACCTTTATCCTTACAGCGGAAAATCAAATAGGGGACCGCATCGACAAGTTTTTTCTCAGTTATCGCCTCAAGGGCTTCAAGACGTACCTTATAGGAGGCATCACGAAGCGCCTGTATGAAAAGGGCATTTGCCGTCTCATCGCTGAAATGAGAAAGGCCTTTTAAAACATAGCAGCGCAGGTTTGCATCCTCGCTTTCAAAGAGCGCAACAAGGGCTTCTTCAGCTCCCTCCCCCTGCATCGCTCCAACGGCCTCGGCTGCATACATGCGGCAGAACTGATCCTCGTCCTCGTTCTCTGCTATCTCAATGAGCTTCTCATACGTCGAGGCAGCCTTCAGCTTTCCCAAAACCTTGACAAGCGCCTGCTTCTGGGCAGTCGTCAGGTCCTCCCGGTCCAGATATTCGGCAACAAAAACGCCCTCTTCCTCTCCGCCTACTTCCCCCAGACAGGTCAAGGCAGCCGTAAAATAATTCTCGTCCTCCTTATCAATGAGGTCAACAACACCGGGAACTGCCGCTGCACTTTTGACGGCTGCACAGTACGCAAAACAGGCGCTGACAACAGCATTCTTCACGTCATAGGGATCATTTATAACCTCTACGGCATAGTCTTCTAGACAGGGATCTTCAAGCTTCGTGAAATATTCAAGGACTTTCTGCTTAACGGCAGGCACCTTTGTTTCCAAAAAGAGGTCGTAGGCGGCATCCGCAAAACGGGGATCTTCTTCCCGTATCATCGTGTTTAAGGCATCGACTATCTGCGTCTCCAGCCCGTACTTGAACGTATCTGTGCTGTCATCGATGTATTTCTGCTCTGCATGATCGGGGTATGTATCGAGCACCGCCTGCAGTTTCTCCTGTGAAGCAGCGGCGGGGCGTTTTGCATCAGGATATATCTTTTCCTTCTTGACATACGAAGGGGCAGCTTCCCCGTCAGAAGAGTCTCCTTCCTGTACAGCGAGGTACTGCTGCACAAGCGGATCCACAGCTTCGGCATCCTGGGCAAAACAAAAGCCCTGTACGGCAAAGATGGCCAGGACAAACGCTCCAACTGTCTTTTTCATCACACTACCCCTGAGCACGGTAATTTTGTCCAGTTTCAAAAGATTCCCGCGGCAAAGCCGCATGGACTTCTAGAAACTGCCTATTCCCTACAATTAACGGAATTCTCTACGGAATAAAACAGCTCCGGGGCAAAATTGTTTCGTCTCGTTTGACTTTTTCCGTATTTAAGGATATGATTAAAAGCATGCAGGACAGCCAGCTTCTCGGATATGAAGATTTCCTCAAATACTATGATAAAGTGCAGCAAATTCTGCAAAACCGAGACAGAGACAGCCAGGAAACCCGTCTGTTCGCCCAGTATGTCTCCCTTTGCTTTGCGTACATCAGAAGTCTGAGTCCATACGAGCTCCAGTGCCTGTGCGAAACCCTCCCTGATATAGAGGAAAAAATAGAAAACATTGCCAACCTGCATGAAAAAATCAGGCTGGCAATCAAGGAAGCCTTTCAGGAGACAAGCCAGAAAGGTTCCCCCCTCTCCTGAAAGTGCAGGGGGCGCTGGCCCTTATACACCTACCGAGAACTGATCAGCCTAAAACAGACGTATCCAGCTTGTCAAAGCCCTCGACAAGCCTGCGTGCTATGGCAATGAGCTTCGCCAGGTCGCCCTTTCTTCCGCCTTCAATGTTCAGGGGCATAACCGGATCGTGCAGGCTTAAGCGCAGGAGCATCCAGCCCTGCACATCTTCACTGCGGAAAGAAATCCGTACTCCCTCGAAGGATTCCGGCAGTTCATAGCCGGCCTTGAGTGCACGGGTCTTAAATTCATCCAGGACCGAACGTCCGTAAGCCTTGAAATCCTCCGTATTGATCTTGAAGCGGAACTCCCCTTCTTCCACGAGCGGAGGCAATTTTTCAATCAGACTGCCGAGTTTCTTTCCCTGCCGGGCAGCCTTCGCAAGGGCCACAATAAGCTCGACAGCCAGAAAAGCTCCGTCGTCCAGATAATAGTTGTCCTTCAAGGCCCCATGCCCAGATGTTTCCATCGCCAGCGGTGAAACAGTACCGGCCTCATTCAATTCCCGGCACTTGTCTATGACATTCTTGTAACCGCGCATATAGCGCAGGTGCTTAAGCCCCAGCTCCTGTTCAAGGAAAACGGTAAGCCGGTCAGAGGTCACTGAGTCCGTTACAATCGTTGACCCCGGATACGAGGGAGCAAGGATGGCACTGATCATCGCGATAATGGCATCCCGGTTGACCTGTTCACCGCTGTCCAGAACGGCAGACATCCGGTCAACATCAGTATCGAATATCAAGCCGAGGTCTGCTTTATGCTTTACCGTTGCATCCTGAATCGAACGCATTGCATCCTTGTTCTCTGGATTCGGTATGTGATTGGGGAACATCCCGTCAGGCTCCAGATAGCGGCTGCCCTCTGTGTCCGCACCGAGAGGGTCAAGGATTTTAGAGACAAAGAAACCCGCATCCCCGTTCCCTGCGTCAACGACGATTTTCAAACCGGAAAGAGGCTTTTCTCCATCCTTTGCACCGAGTTTGCGTACGATTGCAGAACGCAGGTATGCAGCGTAGCGGTCAAGCAGGTCAAAGCCCGCAAAGTCAGTCCGAGCCTGCGTGGAATTCCCCGTCTCCAAAGAAGAAGCAATCTGCAGGAGTTCAGCAATATCACCTTTTTCAAGACCTCCGTCCTGATTGAAGAATTTGATTCCATTCCGGTTAAACGGCAGGTGGCTCGCCGTAATCATCACCGATGCATCGAACTTCGTCTCGGGCAGCACAATCGCCATGAACATGGCCGGCGTGGTCGCAAGTCCGCAGTCTATAACCTTCACCCCCTCTGCAGCCAGACCGGAACAGACCGCAGCCTGCAGGTCAGGCCCGGATACCCGGGCGTCCCGGCCGACGCCGACTTTCAGTTCCGATGCCGACCGGCCTGATTTTTGAGCAAGCCAACGGGCATAGGCACGGCCGATCTTAAAACACCGCTCCCCGGTCAGGTTCACCGCTTCACCTTCTACACCCGCTACAGCGACTCCGCGTATGTCGCTGCCATTCTGTAACTTGACAATAGCACTGTCCATATTATCACTCCTAATCACTGTATGATACGTCAATCCAAGGTAAAAGACAAGCCTAGGAATGCAAGGCCCGTCGCATGAAAGCACAGGGGAACATCAGCTTTTGCAGCCGGATTGTACAGTCCATCCCCCTTGACCGGGAAGCCGAGCCAGGCAAGATGACAGCGGACCTGATGCCGGTAGCCCCGCGTTATGCGGCATGTCGCACACAGGATTCCAGTTCCATGCGGCACAATCGACAGCTCCGTCCTATACAGACCGGGAGAAGCTTTTTTCACAGCACCCAATCCGGAAGCATCCGAAACAGGGCGAACTTCCCGCCCGTGCGGCCCCCAGGGGCGGAAGCGGCTCTCAACGCTCCGGCTGTACCCCCCGCAACCCGCTTTCATCTGCTCCGCAAACGGCGGTCTCGGCGGAAACCCTTCGGCAGGGGGCATGTTCCTTGCATCGTCACATTCAGCAGTATAGGTCTTTACAAACAACCCGGCCTCCTGCTCAGCGATGATACGGTCATAAAACTCCTGACTTGCCGCAATAAGGAGCAGACCGGAAGTCTGCGTGTCCAGCCGGTGCACCAGACCGCCTTCCACAGCCTTCCGCCCCCGCACGCGGGCAATTTCTGGAAAATCCGCAAGCAAGCGTGTCACCGCACTGTCATCCCCGTCCCGCAGGGGTGCACTTGCAAGGCCTGCCGGCTTGTTCACGAGCAGAAAGGGCTCTTCTGCCGATGGGACATGTATAATGCCGATTTCACCCGTCATTGCTCCGTCCCCTCTGACAGAACGACTTTCCGATAGGTCCGGTGCAGTACTTTCAGCACCTCCCGAAAACGCTCCGGCGTCGGCGACCTAAATTCCGTCAGTTCCGCTTCTCCCGGAAGCCTGATTTTCAGCCGGCGGGCATGGAGCATCAGTGTCGCATGAGGAAAACGCCTGTCTACCCGTCCATACAGGACATCGCCCATAACCGGGCAGTTGAGATAGCGCATGTGTACACGGATCTGATGAGTCCGCCCCGTTGCAAGGCGAAGGACCATCAGCGAATACTCCCCGTAGCAGGCAATACAGCGGTAGGCAGTCTGCGCATACTTTCCTTCAGCGGTATCCGGCACCGCCTTAAAACGCTTGCGGTTTCTGGGATCACGGATTATCTGAGTCCTGATAACCCCCTGCGGCTTCTGCGGGCGGCCCAGGCAGATGGCAATGTATTCCTTTACGATCCGCCGGTGCTGGCGGAACTGCCCGGCAAGCCACTCCTGACTGGCTGCATCTTTCGCCGTTATGATCACGCCTGACGTATCCTTGTCCAGCCGGTGTACAATGCCGGGCCGGCGGGCAGAAAGGATTTGGGAAGCAGGGGCATCTTTGTCCTGCGCTATTTTCTCCCGTCCCAGGTGAAACAGGAGGGCATTAACCAGCGTTCCGCTCCAGTTACCTGCAGCAGGATGCGTTACCATTCCCTGCGCTTTATCGATGACGCAGACACGGGAATCCTCATATATGATTGTAAGGGGAATGTCTTCCGGCTCTATATCGTCTGGTACGGAGTCTTCCCAGTCAATGAAAATTCTGTCACCCGCCTGTACTTTATACGAGGGCTTTCGGGGGCGTTCATTGACACGAACCTGCAGGAGCCCGCTTTTCAGATGGCTGCGGTTCATGCCGTTCGGAAGACCGGCTACATACCGGTCAAGCCGCTCAGTCCCTGCATAATCATCCGGAACGGTAAAGGCAAATGTCGGCATCCTACTCTTCCGCTTCTCCGACAGCTTCCGTTTTTTTCCTGCGGCTATTTTCCCGCAGCAGCTGACCGGCTTCTTCCGGAGTCAGCGGCGTTATGCCCTCCTGATCCTTCGCCTCCTGCAGCAGCCGCTCCCGTTCAGCCTTTTTACGTCTGGAAAGGTTCACGAATAAATCCGTCAGCCCTATTCCAAGGCCGATACCGGCAGACACCCCTACCATTGTCCAGATTTCCTGCTTGTTAAAGGCATCTTTTGAGCTGAATGGATTGGGAAAACTGTCGATTTCCCCGGAAAAATACTTATAGCCCCCGTAACTGCCGACAACCCACAAGCCGACAAAGGGAATGGAACCAAGGCTTATGATTTCGCCCCGGCGCAGGTCTTTCGCCCACTGCGGAAACTCATCGGCCTCGTAAGGGGCAGCCTCTTCATCAGCTACCGTAACCTGACTTGTGTCCACACTGACATCTTCTTTCTCCTTCGCATGCAGCGGGAAAGAAAGGAAGAGAAGGACAAGCAGCAGGGCAGCGGCATTGATTTTCACCTGAAAAACCTCCGGCAGAAAGCATCTGATACGGCTTTCAAGCTTTCCCACCCCAGAGCTTAACATCTTTACCGGTCAGTTTCCACAGGGCCTCGATGAAATAGTAGTCCCCGTAGATGATCGGAAAGTTATGCTCCTTGTCGTGGTAGGCTGCCGTGCAGTTTTCAAGCAGCTCGTCCCGCTTCGGATCAAGGCAGAGCCTGTGCTTCACCAGAGCCTCCAGCATCTTCACCGCCGCCAGGAAGAAAGCCTCGGCATACTGACAGTCCAGCTTGCTCAGTTCAATCAGACCGCAGGCAGCAATGGCCGCCGCAGAGGAATCCTCCCAGCTGCAGTCCTCCGGCTGCATGAAATCCACCGGGATAAGGAAATTATCGGGAATCTGCGAGAGGAAATAGGTCGCAACATGCTTTGCCCCTTCGAGGTAAAAATCCTCTTTCGTATGCAGATACGAAAGTGTCAGACCATACAAGGCCCATGCCTGTCCCCGGGTCCAGCTGGAACCTTCGCCAAGCCCCTGACCTCCGTATGACTGCATAAAGTCGCCGGTTTTCGGGTCAAATTCCACAATATGAATGACAGAACCATCCTCCCGGACAAAATGAGACAGGACCGTATCGGCATGCTTCGTCGCAATCGCATAGTAGCGCCAGTCCTTTGTTGCCCGTGCCGCCCAGTAGAGGAGCGGAAGGTTCATCAGGCAGTCAATGATTGCCCAGCCGGCCCTCGTATTCTTGCCTTCCTCGTTCCAGGCCCGGATAAAATTCCCTACGGAATTAAAGCGGCCTGCAAGATTGTCTGCGGCAAGGCGGAGGCGGTTATACGAATCCTTATTCTTCGTCAGGAGGAATGACGCATAGGAAGTCGGCAGCCAGCGGAAGCCCGCATCATGATCCATCGAACGGTAGTCCAGGAACACCCGGTCCATCACCTTCTCCGTCCACTCCGCTGTTTCCCGGAACAGGGGATTATGTGTCACCGCATAGAGCTGCCAGTTTATGCCGCCCCAGAAACCGTTCGTCCACCAGCCGATGGAATCCTTTGCACAGTCGTTAAAAACACCGTTCCGTGCCGTATAGGGAATCTTTCCTTTATTGCGGCTGACTACGCCCTCCATCTTTGCAATTATTTTTTCGGAAAGGCCCTCGGCCCACTTCCGGTATGCTTCATCTATTTCTGTCATAACAGCCTTACTCCACAGCTTTCTTCTTAAACTGCCTGCACCGTTCTGGGACCGAAGATTGCGGTCCCGATCCTCACCATCGTGCTTCCTTCTTCCACGGCAATACGATAGTCACCGCTCATGCCCATGCTCAGCTCCGTCATGGGAAGGGACGGGAAATCCCGGGCAATCTTCCCGCTGAGTTCACGGAGGGTCGAAAAAGACTTTCTGACCAGCCGCTTGTCTTCCGTAAAGGGAGCCATCGTCATGAGACCGGAAGGAATGACATGCGGATATGTACCCTTCGCGCAGTGTTCCAGAGACGCATACAGGGCCTTTTCGTCCGCATATCCCGCCTTGGACTCCTCTCCCGTGTGCATCTCGAACAGAACCCGGATAGTCTTTCCCAAGGCAGCACAGCGTTTTTCTATTTCGGCAAGCACATCTTCGCGATCCACGGACTGGATGCAGGATGCAATTTCCACCGCCTTCTTCACTTTGTTCAGCTGCAGGGTACCGATGATATGCAGTTCGGGCAGACGGTCCGGCTTTTCGCCCGGCGTACCGTCTGCCTGCATGCCGGGAATGCTGCCGGCAGCCGCAAGCCCCCCGATTTCCGTAAACTTCGCATAGGCTTCCTGTACCCGGTTCTCACCGAACAGGAGCTGCCCGGCCCTGACGGCGGCAAGAATCTCACTGACCGCATGGAACTTGCTCACGGCGCACAGCTGTACGTCACTGCCCTGCCGGCCGGCAGCCCGTGCGGCATCTGCCAGATCGGAAAGAACCCGGGCCAGATTTTCCTGTATATCTCCATCCGTCATATAAAAACGCCTTCTTACTGTTTATTGCTTTGCTACCCTATAATAGCACACTGCGAACGGAAGGAAAAGAGCGTATCTGCAAGGGCGGCAAATTCCTCCACGCTCAGGTTTTCTGCCCGCTCACCCTTGGACACGCCCGCCCGGGAAAAAAGCTCCTCAGCAGATGTTCCCGGCGGCAGGAGGGGTTTTATGTTGTTGAGCAGGGTCTTGCGCCGCTGAGAAAAAAGGGCGTGGACAAGCGTAACAAAGCTTTTCCGGTCCTTCAGTTCAACCGGATTCTTGCGGGGCGTAAAGAGAACCGCCTGGGATGCAACGTTCGGCCGGGGCCAAAAGCAGCCCGGAGCCAGATCAACGCAGGCCTTCACGTCATAGAGCCACTGGCAGAGGATTGAAAAGGAAGAATTGTCCTTGCTGCCCGGCTTTGCCCGCATCCGGTCGGCAACCTCCCGCTGAACGGTAAAAACACAGCGTTCAAAGCGGGCGCCTTCCGTAATCGTGTCTGCGATGAATGTTGCGGCAATGTTATAGGGCAGATTCCCGAAAAGCCTGATTTTTCCTGCATTGCAGTCTGCCTCATCGCCGGAGGCATCCAGCTCCCGCTTCCAGTTTTTCAGCACGTCGCCGGGAACAAGGCGGAACGAGCCGTCCGTGCATTCGTCTGCAAAATAGCCGGTCAATAAGGAAATAAAGCCCCGGTCAAGCTCAAAGGCAGTCACCTTTGCCCCGCCGCGCAAAAGGCTGCTCGTCATCGCTCCCAGGCCGGGACCGACTTCCCAAACGGTATTTCCGGGAGTGAGCTCAAGCAGGGCAACAATCTTCTCCCGCGCATCCGGGCTTGTCAGGAAGTTCTGCCCGAACTTCTTCTGCATTGCAAAACCCTTTTCGTCAAGGATTCTCTTTAAGGCCTGCGGAGAGTTATAATCGGGGCAGTTCATCTGTCCAGCATAGCATATTGACAGGAATCTTGCAACCACGGCCGTCGGCCCGGCCCATGGCCCGGCGAAAACAAAAAAAAGCAGCACTGCAAAGGAGGAATTCGCAGTGCTGCATGGCTGTATGTTTTAAGCCCCTTGTTATCCTGCCACGCCGAAAATCATGTTCGGAATGAACAGGACCAGCTTGGGACAGAAGACCAGTATCGCAAGTTCCAGCAGGATTGCCAGCAGGAAAGGCAGGCTTTCCTTCGTGTATTCCTCAGGCGGACAGTCAATGATGCCGCAGACCGTATACAGGGCAGATCCGATCGGCGGGGTCATGACGCCGAGCGTAACGATGGTCGCCATCAGGACGCCAAAGTGAACGGGATCCATGCCGACGCTCGTTACCATCGGAAGGAAAATCGGCGTAAGCAGAAGGAAGTTCACGTTGCTGTCAACGAACATACCCGTAATGAACAGGAAGCCGAGCATGATCAGCGTGAGCAGCTGCGGATTTTCGGTAATGCCGAATATGAAGGAACTGAGGATTGCCGGAAGCTTAACCCAGGTAATCGCATAGCTGAACGGCCCGGACATCGCAATAATCAGCATGATTGCTCCGTTGTCCTTAATCGTCGTAATGAGGGCTTCCTTGAAGTTCTTCCAGGTGAGCTTCTTATAGACGAACTTACCGACAATCAGGGCATAGACGACGGCAAATGCACCGGATTCTGACGGCGTAAACACACCGAAGCGGATTCCGACAATGAGGAGTACCGGAAAGAGCAGTGCCCAGATGGAAACCTTCAGGTTATCGAAAAGCTCCTTGAACGTAAGGCGGGGAGCATCTGCCTGCGGTGGATCGAATTTCCGTATACGGCTCGTGATGGTCGTCGTTCCCATGAGGAAGGCCATCATCAGGATGCCGGGGATGACACCTGCGGCAAAGAGGCGGCCGATCGAAACCTCACCGACAAAACCGAAGATGATCAGTCCCAGACTCGGCGGAATCGTCGCCGTAATGAGGGCGGTCAGACAGTTCACCGAGCAGATATAGCCTTTCGTGTAGCCGCGCTTGAGCATTTCAGGAGCAAGAATTCTCGTCTCCATGGCAGCGTCAGCTGTCGCTGAACCGGAAACACCTCCCATCAGCGTGGACATGACGACGGAAATCTGTGCCGTACCTCCGTACATCCGCCGGGTCAGAAGGCGGGCAAGGCCCAGGAGCTGATCGGTAATACCGGAGACGTTCATGAGGTTTCCTGCAAAAATAAAGAAGGGAACGGCAAGGAACGCAAAGGACTGGCTCTGGAGCACAATCATCTGGACAGCGGCCTCAAAGGGAAGGACCGGCTGGCTCAAGAAATAGGCAAAGCCTGCAATTCCGATGACAAAGGCAATGGGCATTCCAAGCAGCAGGAATGCGACGAAACAGATAAGCAGCAGTGTCATTTTTCCTCCGTAGTACGCACAGCAGCATCATTGAAATGCCTGATGCAGTCCCGAATCTTCCCGATTGTAGAGATTGACATGGAGAAGGTTGCGACAACCAGGCTCAGGCTCACGAGCGAATAGGGAATCGGCATGGACTGATAGGTGCGAAGCCGTTCCGTCCAGGCAAGCCGGACTCCGTAAATACAGATGACGATCGTGACGCAGAGGATGATGGCATAGACTGCAATCATCACGGTCTTCTGCATTTTCCTGGGAAAATAACGGGTCACCAGGTCAATGCCGATGAGCTGCCCGCTCCGCCAGGCGATGTCCGCACCCAGAAATGAAACCCATGCAAGCAGCAGCATGGCAAGATCGATGTTCCAGGCCATGGATATCCGCAGGAAGCGTAAAATCGCGGATCCGAACACCAGAATGACAAGCAGGATAAAGCCGACCCCGCATACCGCAAGTTCCGCCTTGCAAAAGGCCGCATACAATTTTTTCATACCAGATTTCTCCCTATCCATAAAAAAAGGTTTCGTCCCCGGTACAGCGGAAACGAAACCTGGCCAACATGGCAGAATTAGTTGCCAAGCTCCTTGAACAGCCTGTCCTTCAGACCGGCAGAGAAGCCCAGATCATTGTTCGTATACAGGGGTTCGATCGCCTGCTTGAACTCGTTGATGTCGACATCAACAATCTTGACACCGTTCTTCTTCATGTTCTCGTAGTAGCCGGCCTCTTCCTTCTCGATGATTGCACCGTATTCGGCAGCGGCATCGCGCATCGTTTTCGTGAACAGCTCGCGGTCCTCGGCAGACATACTGTTGTAGAAGGTAGAAGAACAGACGAATGCAGACTGCAGCATGTAGTGCTTGGTCATTGCAAGGTTCTTGACAACCTCGTAGATGCGGGAACCGTCGGCAGTCGCAACCTGGACCTCACAGCCGTCGAGCGTCTTCTGCTGAATTCCGGGGAATACTTCACCCCAGGCGATTCCGATGTTTGCAAAGCCGAGATACTTGGCAAGGTTGTTGCCGATGGCGTTGCCGAATCCGCGGATGCGCAGACCGGACAGATCGGAAACATGCTCGACCGGCGTCGTCGTATAGAAGCTGCGGAAACCATTGTACATGTTCGTAATGTAGACAATGCCCTGCTTCTCAAGCTCAGCCTGCCACTCCTTGAACAGCTTCGTATCAGGCAGCTTCTTGAGCATGGCAGGATCAGTCAGGATATACGGGGCCATGAGGATGTTCATGTCCGGGATATTGAACTGGCTGGCAAGGCGTCCGGGATCGCTGGGAACAACCAGACTGATTCCAAGCTTTGCCTGGGTAACAAGGGCATCCGTATCGCCCGAAAGGGCACCGGCAACCTGTACGACGGCATTGAAGCGACCCGTCGCATTCAGCTTGTCCGCTACGGACTGCATCATGCGGCTCTGTCCCGTAGTCGCGGCTTCAGTACCCGCAAACGTAACGGGAATCTTTGCTTCGGCAACCTTCTTGGCACAACCGGACAAAAGCAGTCCGCACAGCATGAGCGAACCTATTGACAACAAAACTGTTTTTTTCATAACGACCTCCGTCTAACTGACATACTGATATGTTAGTACACAAAATGCGAGCCGTCAAGAAAAATTTTCACTTTTTTCCTGTTTTTTTTTCTACTTTTTTTCACGACAGATACAGCAGCAGCCCGCAACAACAAAATAATTTATTTATATATGATAAAATAATTGATTTATACCTGGGAAATACATTTTCACGGCGACTTTTTCTTGACAGCAGAAAATTGTCATGCTAACATATCAGAAGCAGGAACATACAGGAATACAGATGAAAGAAAGTGAATCAAGCGTACAGGGTGCGGTATACACGGCACTCAGAAACAACATCATGACGCTGCAGCTCAAGCCCGGCACCACGATGAGTACACAGGAAATCGCGCAGAAGCTCAACGTGAGCCGGACACCAGTGCGCGAGGCCTTCATCCGCCTGCAGCGCGACGGGCTTGTAGACATCTATCCGCAGAAGGAAACCGTTGTCTCCCGCATCGACTTTGCAAAAGTAGAACAGGAGCGCTTTGTCCGCGAAAGCCTTGAATGTGCAAACATCGACCTCCTGATTGAACGATGCAGCCGCGATGACATAAAAAAGCTTGAACTGAACCTTGAGCAGCAGCAGGCTACCGTCAGCAACTGTGACTACAATGCCCTGCACCGGCTGGATAATATCTTCCATGAATACCTGTTCAGGACAACAGGACAGCTGTTTGCCTGGACAGTAATAGAAAACACCAGCAACCACTATGCACGGATCCGCATGATGACCGTCTGGGACAAGGACATCATGCAGGAAATCGTCCTGCAGCATCAGAAAATTCTTGCTGCCGTACAGGACGGCAGTGCCGATTACGCAAAAATCTACATCAAGACCCACCTGCACCAGCTCGAAGACCAGCTGCAGCAGCTCCTGAAGGACTACCCGGACTATTTCGTCTCCGACTCGGT
>CAMJZA010000043.1 GCA_946410085.1 uncultured Treponema sp.
GCTGGCACTTCCGCTACATCGGCCGCCCTGCCTGTGACTTTCAGCGCAAGTGGTTTTCCGACGTGCAGCAGTTCATGATAGAGTTCATTGACGCATGGAAGAACAGCTGAACAGCTGAGCAGCCGGTAAAGCGTACGGACCCCCGGAATTCCCCGGCACTGCCGTTTTCCCGGACCTTTCCCGGGCGGGCGGCTGCCTGTCTCCTGCACAATCGTTTCAGTTTCTTCATTGACATTTAAGTACAGACGGACTAGAATAGCAGCAATACTTTTTTTCGAGGTGCGAAAGTGGCAAAGAAAAGTGACAATGCGACCAAAGGCAAGGCGAGGGCTCCCCACCGCTCGCTCTTTTATGCTATGGGCTATACGGACGAGGAGCTGGACCGGCCGCTCGTCGGCGTGTGCTGTGCGAAGAACGAGATTATCCCCGGACACGTAGAGCTTGACCGGATTGCTGAGGCTGTCAAGGCCGGCATCCGCATGGCAGGAGGAACTCCCGTTGAATTCCCTGCAATCGGCGTCTGCGACGGCATTGCGATGGGCCATGAGGGCATGAAGTATTCGCTTGTCACGAGGGAGCTGATTGCCGACTCCGTCGAGTGCATGGCGAAGGCCCACCAGTTTGACGCACTCGTGATGATTCCCAACTGTGACAAGATTGTCCCCGGCATGCTGATGGCGGCGGCCCGTCTGGACCTGCCGACGGTCTTCTGTTCCGGCGGCGCAATGATGCCCGGCCACCTGCCCGGCCACGACGAGGGCAATCCCTATTCCGACAAGAACCTTTCCCTTACCGATATGTTCGAGGCCGTCGGCGGTGAAGCCGTCGGCAGGATTACCGAAAAGCAGCTGTGCGAGCTGGAGCACTACGCCTGCCCCGGCTGCGGCTCATGCTCGGGCATGTTCACTGCCAACTCGATGAACTGCCTGACCGAGGTGCTCGGTCTGGGGCTGCCCGGCAACGGCACGATTCCCGCAACGACGGGCCGCCGCATCGCCCTCGCCAAGAAGGCGGGCATGGCGGTCATGGACCTGTACCGGAAGGGCATCACCGCCCGCAAGATGATGTGCGCGGACTCCTTCCGCAACGCGCTGACGGCGGACATGGCCCTGGGCTGCTCCAGCAACACGATGCTGCACGTGCCCGCCATCGCGCACGAGGCGGGCGTGCAGATTGACCTGCACATGGTCAACGAGATTTCCGAGAAGACCCCCAACCTCTGCCACCTTGCCCCGGCCGGACACACCTTCATCTGTGAGCTGGACGACGCGGGCGGGGTGCAGGCGGTGCTCAAGGAGCTTTCCAAGAAGAAACTCATCAACACCGACCTGATTACCGCAACGGGTAAGACGATCGGCGAGAACATCAAGGACGCCGTGAACCGCAACCCGGAGATCCTGCGCCCGATCGAGAACCCCTTCAGCGACAACGGCGGCCTTGCCATCCTCTTCGGCAACCTTGCCCCGGACGGCACGGTCGTCAAGCGCAGTGCCTGCGCCAAGGAGCTTATGAAGCATACCGGCCCCGCCCGCGTCTTTGATGACGAGAGTGAGGCGATGGAAGCCGTCCAGAAGCAGCAGATTCACCCCGGCGACGTCGTCGTCATCCGCTACGAGGGGCCCAAGGGCGGCCCGGGCATGCGAGAGATGCTCGCCGTTACGGCGGCACTTGCCGGACAGGGCCTGGACAAGCAGGTTGCCCTGATTACGGACGGCCGCTTCTCCGGCGCAACGAGGGGTGCATCGTTAGGCCACTGTTCGCCCGAGGCGGCGGTCGGCGGCCCCATCGCCCTGGTCCGCGAGGGCGACAAGATTACGCTCGACATCAACAACTACAAGATTCATCTGGAGGTGAGCGACGAGGAACTTGCCAGGCGCAGGGCTGAGTGGAAGGCTCCTGCTCCCAAGGTGAGCACGGGCTACCTGGCCCGCTATGCCAAGCTGGTTTCGTCCGCCGACAAGGGCGCAATCCTGCAGTAAAAACGCAGCATGCCGCTACAGTCCCGCCTCCGGACGGGGCTGCAGGCCGGGACGCCCTGCCTTGTCGGGCTGTGACGCCTCCGGCCGGGCGAAAGCGCCTAAAACTGGAAATACAGAAAGGGCGAAAAGCCTGTTCCCAGCAGGAATGCAATGGCAATCAGGAACAGGAGAAAGGCCGCTGCCGTAGAGACTGCTGCTGCCCTGCTTCCGTATGTTTTCTGCAGGAAGGGAACGACCGGGGTTGCAAAAATGATCCCGCTCACGGTGCAGAACACAAGTTTCCGGTCGGCGACCGAAATAAAATCAATCCATGCTGTTTCCGTGCAGGTAAACAGATGCTGTATGTAGAGGCACGCGTTCGCCAATCCGTCCTCCCGGAAGAAAATCCAGCCGAAGAGAAAGACAAGGATCGTATATGCATGCCGCAGCACAGCCGGTGCCTTTGCAAGGAGTTTTCCCCATGCGGAGCGTTCCGCAATCAGAAAGGCACAGTAATACAGGCCCCATACGATGAAGTTCCAGCTTGCACCGTGCCAGAATCCCGTCAGTGCCCATACGATGCAGAGATTCATCAGGACCCGCGCCCGGCTTCTCCTGTTTCCGCCTAGCGGAATGTAGACATAGTCGCGGAACCATTGCGAGAGTGAAATATGCCAGCGCTTCCAGAACTCCTTTACCGATGCTGCGGTATAGGGATAGTTGAAATTTTCTGGAAAATCAAAGCCGAAGAGCTTTCCGAGACCGATTGCCATGTCAGAATAGCCGGAGAAATCAAAATAGATTTGGAGCGTATACGCAATGATGCCGAGCCATGCGAGCGGGGCTGAACAGCCGTGCCTTGCGAATATGTCGTCAACGTAGGGCGCAAGCTGGTCGGCGATGAGCAGCTTCTTGGAAAAGCCGGTCATAAAGCGGATGCAGCCTGTGCTGAAGCTTGTTGCGGTAACCGTGCGCTTCTGCAGCTGTTCATGCACGTCGGTATAGCGGACGATGGGGCCGGCAATCAGCTGCGGGAAAAACGATATGTACAGTCCCAGACTGAGCGGATTCTTCTGGACTGGAACGCTTCCCTGCTTTACCTCGATGAGGTAGGAGAGCATTTGGAAGGTAAAGAATGAAATGCCGATCGGAAGTGCCCGGTTCTGCAGCGGAAAATCGGTATGAAACAGGGCATTGCAGTTTGTGACGGCAAAATCACGGTACTTGAAGGCGAAAAGGAGCCCGACGGTAGCCAAAAGACCCGTGAGGAATACAGCCGTCTGGAGCCGTTTCTTTTCCCGGAATGCATGCATCAGAAGGGCACAGGCATAGTTCAGCAGGATTGCACCCAGCATGACAAAAACGTTGAGCGGTTCTCCCCATGAATAGAAGAACAGCGATGCGAGCAGGAGAAAGGCGTTTTTGAGGCGGGCAGGGGTAATGGCGTAGACAAGCAGCGCTGCGGGAAGAAAAAGAAACAGGAAAACTGCGGAACTGAAAACCATAGCCGTGCCTTACCTGTCTGTGTTTTGGACGGAGGAATCAAGCAGCTTGTCCAGATACGCTGCAAAGCCGTTGGAAAAGTTGGGGATGACCGCCTCGTTCAGTTCAATAAGCACCAGGTCAACGGCATCGATGAGTGCCGCAAAGTCCATATCGTCCCAGGAGGCGAGGGGAAACTGTCTGCCGTCGCTTGTCCTGTATGAGCTGTCGTACAGGAACTGCAGGGAATCCGGTGAAATGCTTTCGTAGTCACGGTCAAAGAAACCGTGGCTGAATGAGCCGCCCTGGAGCAGGAACCGGGGCGTATATGCGTCTGCCTCCGCCGCGATTTCTGCTTCATATTCGTAATAGCGGCCGTGCGGTTTTGCCAGGATATTCATCAGTTCAAAGACGTCTGCGTCCCGCCAGTAGGGTTCGTCCGAGACCTGCAGGTCCTTCAGGATGATTCTCGGGATGTTTTTCCCCGTCAGTGCCGCCATCTTTTCCACCAGTGCCCGGGATACCCGCTGTTCGATGGGCCGGGCCCAGTGAATTCCCGTCGGGTAAAAATCGGGCGTTCCGTCCGTCGAAAAAAAGTCCCTCCCGTCGATGCAGCAGATGTTTTTCTGCGAAAGCAGCTCTTTCAGGGCAAAATAGGGGGACTTGAAGCCATCCGGCTTTCTCAGCCGGTATCTGGCGGGAATGTCTGCAAAGTTGACGGCCGCCTTTGACGGCGTTATGAAGAAGATGAAGTGCTTGCCGTTTTTTTCCAGTTTCCGTTGGATTGACTCAAGATGGCCGACGTATTCCTCAAGCTGCTTCCGCCGTTCAGGAATGCTGAAGTCATATTCCGGGCTGAGTCCGCATTCAGCCGCGATATAGGGCATTTCAAAAATATCACCGTTGTTCCCGACGATCCTGCTTGAAAGCCGGAAAAGCGTGTATTGGATCTGATTATAGATGCGGATGTAATAGCCCCGCATGGCGATTGTGGAACTCAGGAAGGATTCAAACTTCTTCTGATATTCCCTGTCCGCATACGAACGGACTGAAAAGCTGATTTTCTCATGCGATTCAAAGTAGCCCGAAAGATTGCCGCCGAAGTTCCGCTTTGTCAAACGGCAGGCTTTGGCAAGCGTTAATGCTGCCGGTACACAGATGATACAGAGAAATGCAATGCAGACGGCATGCTTTTTCACGCTTTCCTTCCGGTTTCCTTACGACAGGACGAGTTTTATGTCTGCGGCAGCTTCTAAGCCGACTGTTTTCCGAATTATAGTCAAATCGGTTAAAAAGGACAAGCCGTAGACCTGCCGCCCGTTTGCTCTCTTGCAATTCACGCGGAAAAAGCGTATGCTAACAGTGAAATCTACTTTTATGCTGGTTCCAGGGCTTACGGCGCTGCCGTACTGCTGCCTGCCCCGGCGTAAATGCTATAGGAGTGATTATGATTAGTTACAAAGAGCTGGGCCTCGTAAACACCAAGCACATGTTTGAGATGGCCATGAAAGGCCACTATGCGATTCCCGCCTACAACTTCAACAACATGGAACAGATGCAGGCTATCATTCAGGCCTGTGTCGAGACGAAGTCTCCCGTCATCCTGCAGGTTTCCAAGGGAGCCAGGCAGTATGCCGACAAGTTCATCCTGCGCAACATGGCCCGCGGAGCCGTTGAGTATGCCCATGAGCTTGGTGCGGACATCCCGATCGTCCTGCACCTGGATCACGGCCCCAGCTTTGAGGTCGCCAAGGACTGCATTGACAACGGCTTCTCATCCGTCATGATTGACGGATCCGCCTTGCCCTACGATGAGAACGTGAAGCTGACCAAGCAGGTTGTAGACTATGCCCACAGCCAGAAGGACTACGTCACGGTCGAGGCCGAGCTGGGAGTCCTGGGCGGAGTTGAGGACGACGTTGCCGCAGAGGAAAGCAAGTACACCAAGCCGGAGGAAGTCATCGACTTCACCAGCAAGACCGGCTGCGATTCCCTCGCCATCTCCATCGGAACCTCTCACGGACGCTGCAAGTTCACGCCCGAGCAGTGCACGCTCAAGGACGGCGTGCTCATTCCGCCGCCACTGGCCTTTGACGTCCTCGCCGCAATCGAGAAGAAGCTGCCCGGCTTCCCGATCGTCCTGCACGGTTCTTCTTCCGTTCCGATCAAGTACGTCCGCGAAATCGAGAAGTACGGCGGAAAGATTCCGAACTCTGTCGGTATCCCCGAGGAGCAGCTGCGCAAGGCTGCCGAGAGCGCAGTCTGCAAGATCAACGTTGACTCTGACGGCCGCCTTGCCATGACTGCCGCCATCCGCCGCATTCTGGTTGAGCATCCCGAGGAGTTCGATCCCCGCAAGCTGCTCGGACCGGCCCGCGACGAGCTCAAGGCCATGTACATGGACAAGAACAAGAACGTGTTCGGTTCTGCCGGACACGCCTTTGACTGATTCGGTCAGGGCACCTCTAGAACTCCGCCTTTGGCGCTTTTCTGAGGCTCCCTCCCGTACGACAGTCTGTGCCTGAGCTTCCGGCGTGAATCCGCGCCGGGCCTAGCGATTCTGCCGGCATACAGGCCGGCTCATGCAGGGGCGGGGGTGTCAGCTTGACACTTCCGCCCCTTTTCGTAAATAATGGTCTGCACATGTACAGGCACGAATACAAATATCTGGCTTCCGGGTCAGCCCTCTCCATGCTGGAACAGCGGGTCTCTTCCGTCCTGACGCTTGACCCCCATGCGGCAGGGAAGGGCTTTTATCATATACGGAGCCTCTATTTCGATGACCTGTACAACTCCTGCTACCGGGAGAATGAAGACGGGACGCAGCCGCGCGAAAAATTCAGGATCAGGATCTACGACTGCGACCCTTCGGTCATTCAGCTGGAACTCAAGCGGAAGGAAGGGGGAAAGACGCTCAAGCGCTCCTGTTCCCTCAGCCTGAAGCGCTGCGAGATCCTGCTGGCAGGTGCCGTTCCCGACCTGCGGAGCGATGACTGCCCCCTCTACCGGCGTTTCTGGACTGCGATGCACACGGCGGTCCTCCGGCCTGCGACAGTCGTTGCCTATGACCGGGTTCCATACGTCTGGATGCAGTGCGGCAGGATTGTTCCGGCCTGCAACGTCCGCATAACCTTTGACCGGAACATCCGCAGCTCGCTGGCGTTCCGCAGCTTTCTGGAGCCTGCGCTTGCGGCCCGGCCGGTTCTGGGACTGGGGAGCAGCCTCATGGAAGTCAAATTCGATGCTTTCCTGCCGGATTTCATCTATGAGATTCTGCAGTGCGGTCCTGAAGGCAGGCCGCTGACGGAAACGACATTTTCAAAATACTACCTCTGCCGCAAGTTCAATACGGGCGGACGGAGCATTGCATAAGGTATAAGGGTAAAACTGATGAATACATTTAAGGACATATTCAAGAAATCATTCCTGCAGGGCTTCTCCCGCTATGACTATTCCCCGGAGAACATCATCATTGCCTTTGTGATAGCGACGGTCTTTGCCCTCTACATCTTCTTTGCCTACCGGATTCTGACGCGGAAAACCTTCTATTCCAAGAGCTTCAATATTGCCCTTGCCGCACTGACGCTCATAACGACGTCCGTCATCCTTTCCATCCAGTCCAACATCGTCATTTCCCTCGGTATGGTCGGTGCACTTTCCATCGTCCGCTTCCGCACGGCGATAAAGGAACCGATGGATCTGGTCTTTCTTTTCTGGTCGATTGCGACGGGGATTGTCTGCGGGGCAGGGCTTGCCGAGATTGCCGCCGTGCTCGCCTTTGTCCTGACCATCGTGCTTTTTGTCCTGGACCGCCTGCCGGTGGGCCGTGCGCCCCGGATCCTGCTTGTGTCCGCCACGGGCTATGACGTGGAGGAGGCGGTCATGGCGGTCGTCAGGAAATACTGCCGCCACTACACCGTAAAATCCCGTACCCTGTCCGGCGGCCAGAGCGACCTCGTCGTAGAAGTCAGGACCGACAGGGAGGCCGAGCTTGAGCAGGAGGTTGCCGCCCTTGCAGCCGTGATTTCTTCCAGCCTTCTTTCGCATGACGGCGAGGTAACCTACTGAAAACTGCCTGCGAAAAAAAGCTTGTCCATTTTACTGTTTGCGTGTAGAATAAAAGGGTAAGTGGCTCTCTGAGGAATACTGCTTTTTGGGGATGTCCCTTATACTCTCCTGCAGGCAGGCATATTTTGAATGGAATTTTTTGCACGGCAGAACGTTCGGCAGCGGCCGTTCTGCTTGGTGTTTCACTGGCGTTTATTTCTTGCGGAAAAAAAGAGGCTTCCAATTCTCCAGCAGTTCGTTCCGGATCTCAGGAATCAAAGAGCTATACCTACCGTACGACCGGCTCATCGCCGACTACCTGGAGTCCGACGGACTGGCAGATGACAAGCGACAGACTGCCCCTTGACTATACGACGGACGGCCTGTACGAGTTCAATTTAAATGAGTCGAGGGACGGCTACGTGATAGAGCCGGGTATGGCGCAGGATATGCCGGAGGACGTGACGGCTTCCTATGCGGGCCGTTACGGGCTTCCCCCGGATGCGACGGAAGGCTATGCCTGGAAAATCCGCCTGCGCGACGATTTGTGCTGGGATGACGGGGAAAAGATAGATGTTTCAACATTCGTCTATTCCGTGCAGCAGTTCCTGAATCCGAAGATGAAGAATTACCGGGCGAGCGTCCTGTATGCAGATTCCCTCCCGATTGCCGGAGCAGAAGCCTATTACGAAGGGAAGGGGGCATGGGAGGATGTAGGCTTTATACAGGATGATGAGCTGACCTTTACCCTTGTCCTGAAAAATCCGATGACACCCTTCATGTTCTTTTATAATTCCGGCTCCCTGAAACTCGTGAAGGAGTCCCTGTACGAGGCGAACAAGCAGGAGTCCGGCGACATCGTCAAGAGCAGTTACGGGACGGGGCTGGACAGTTCTGCTTCCTACGGACCCTATAAGATTTCCGCTTTCCAGGCAGACAAGTCCATGACCTTTGTCCGCAATGAAAAATGGCGGGGCTACCATGACGGGAAGCACGAGGGGCAGTACCAGACGAGCGGCATCTATGTTCAGTATATCGTGGAACACCAGACCGTCATGTCCCTCTTCCTGCAGGGTGAGCTGGATGATACGGCGCTCGATGCAAAGGACCTGGAAAAATATGCGTCGAGCGAATACCGCCTCATGACGCCCCTGTCCTATACCTGGAAGTTCAGTTTTAACATAGATCATGATGCCCTGAAAAAGGAGAACGTCAACGGGGAGAATCACCTTGCGGTTTCGAATTTGAACTTCCGCCACGGCGTCTCCCTTGCCCTTGACCGGCAGAAATACTGTGACACGGTGACGATTGGCAGTGCCCCCGGCTACGGGCTGATCAACTATTCATTCGTGGCAGACCCTGACCGGAATATCCTGTACCGGGATACGGAAGAGGCGAAGAAAGCCCTTGCGGACTTTTATGGCACGGCGAACTATGAGGACATTACGGGCTATGACATTGTGGAAGCCCGGCGCTATTTTGCAAAGGCATACGAAGAGCTTGCTGCCGCCGGAGATGTGCAGGACGGAGACCGTTTCGTCATCGATTTTCATACCTACAGTGCGGACGACGCCTATATGCGGACAGTCGCCTTTATTCAGGATGCCGTGAACGAGGCTGCGAAGGGAACGCCCTTTGAAGGCCGGGTGCTGATCCGGCAGGTGACCGACCAGAAGTATTACGATAATATGCAGAAGGGAAATGTTGATCTTGCATTTACGGCATGGGGCGGTTCATCCTTTGATCCCTACAGTGTCCTCTGGTGCTATTGTACGAAAGAAGCCCTGAACGAATACGGCTTTGATCCCGATACTGAAATGCATACGATAGAAGTGGACGGGAAGCCGCTTACGATGAGCCTGAACAAGTGGTATCAGGAGCTGTGTACCGGGGACTTCGTCACGGCACCGTTTGACCTGCGGAACAGGATTCTTGCCTCCTGCGAAGTGAAGCTGCTCTCCTATTATAACATGATACCGGTCCGCTACCACAACTCGAACTCGATGATATCCCACCGCATCATCGAAGGTGCCGACCACTATATAAACGATATTGTCATGCGGGGTGGAATTCAGTACCGGACCTACACGATGGATGATGCCGAGTGGGCTGCCTACTGTGAAGCAAACAACCGGCAGCTGCAGTACTAGGGGGAAGCGATGCCTCTTACGGAATACAGTGAAGCAGAAGCCCCTGCAGGTGCTTTGATCCGGTTCATTTTCCGCGGCAACGACATCCTCGTGCGGCAGGACGGGGAATTGCCCTGGGAGTGCCGCCTTGCCGATGCCGCCCTCTTTTCCCGCCTGCGCTCGTCCTGTCAGGCAGACGCCTGCCGTGAAGGGGGGACTGCCGGCAGCACAGACAATTCCCATCCCTGCTCTTTTATGGATACGGAATACGGTTACGCCGCACTGATGCTGGATGAGGGAACTTCGGCGGATGCGGGCGCTCGGGCGCCGGGCGGGGAAAGTCTGCCGCCGGATGGGTATGCCTTCATTCCCCTGCGGGATTTTTTCTGGCAGACCAAGACAGCGGAAGAGCAGGAGAGGGGGCTTTCTTCCCGGCTCGGTTCCCTTGCAGCCCGTGCCCACGGCTTTCTGGGCCTGCTTTCGATATACCGTTTTTGTCCCCGCTGCGGATCCCGGCTTGCCTTTGACCTGAAAGAGACAGCGATGCGCTGTTCCAATCCTGCCTGCGGCCGCCTGGACTTTCCCCATATTGAACCTGCCGTCATTATCCTTGTGACCCGGGGAACCGGACAGGACGAAGAGCTGCTGCTCGTGAAGAACCGCAACTTCCGGCGTGACTTTTACGGCTGCGTGTCAGGTTTTGTCGAGATGGGGGAGAGCATAGAAGCCTGTGCCGTGCGGGAAGTGCGGGAAGAAACCGGCATTGAGATACAGAACCTGCGCTACGTGGGAAGCCAGGCATGGCCCTTCCCGGACCAGCTGATGCTTGCCTTTACGGCGGACTATAAGTCGGGCGAAATCGTCAGGCAGGAATCGGAACTGCTTGATGCCGGCTGGTTCCGCCGGGACAGGCTGCCGTCCATTCCCTATCCCGGGTCGGTCGCCTACAACCTGATAACGGGGCTTTTTTGATTGATAATACTCTGTTTTTCCAGTAGATTACACTCAGAGCGATTTCAATCGTATGTAATCCCATAAGGAGGTGTGATATGTCAGTAGAAGTGAATGAGTCAAACTTTGCGCAGGAAGTGCTTGAAAGTGCAGTTCCCGTCCTTGTCGATTTCTGGGCGCCCTGGTGCGGTCCCTGCAAGATGATGGGGCCGGTTCTTGAAGAAGTTGCGGCTGAGGTTGACGGAAAGGCCAAGATCTGCAAGGTCAACGTGGATGATAATCCAGACCTTGCCCAGAAGTACGGCATTATGAGCATACCGAACTTTATCCTGTTCAAGGGTGGTCAGGTGGCCGGACAGCAGATTGGGGCTGTTCCCAAGGATACCATCCTGTCGATGCTGCATGCGTAACGCGCCGGCCTGTGCAAACGCCCCGGCTGGAGATGCTGCGGGCGGTACTCCGGGGGGCGTGGGTGCTGTGAGTGCTGCAGGTGCCCCGGGCATTGCCCCAGCAGGAGAGGCTGCGGGCGTTGTCCCGGAGCCGATACGCGGCATCTGCTACCGCTGTCTGCGGCCGCTCTCGTCCTGCTACTGCAAGTATATCAGGCCCTTTGACAGCGGCGTCAAGTTTGTCCTCCTCATGCATCCCAAGGAAGCAAAGCGGCAGCGGACGGGTACGGGCCGTCTTGCCCATTTGACGCTGGAAGACAGTGAGATTCTGGTCGGCGTTGACTTTACGGAAAACAAACGCCTGAACGCCCTGCTCGCCGATCCGGCTTACTATCCCGTCCTCCTCTATCCCGGACCCGATGCATGGACGGCAGGCAGGGAGGGCTTTCGGGAGAGTCTGGGGAACAGGAAGCTCCTCGTCATCATCATCGACTCGACCTGGGCTTGTTCCAAAAAGATGATTAAGCTTTCCCGCAATGTTCTTGCCCTGCCGAAGTTTTCTTTTTCCGGCAGCTACCGGAGCATCTATACCTTTAAGCGGGAACCGAAGGAATACTGCGTTTCAAGCATTGAATCCTGCTACTATCTGATCAAGGAACTTCAGGCGGCCTCGGTTCTGCCGGCAAAAGTCAATCCCGAGCCGCTGCTGGACGTGTTCAGGGAGCTGGTGAAGTTCCAGCTGCAGAAGGAGAACGAGCGCATTACGCTGGGTCTGCCGGGAAGCCACGCCTACGACTGGAAGTATACCAGAGTCAGGGATATTCCCCGATTATCTCCTGAGCAACCTGAATCCGTTTGATGCAGCGGTTCATTGCCGTCTGCTCGATGAAGCGGTGGGCTTCTTCCTCGGTCATGCTTTTATGGGAGATGAGGAGCATTTTAGCCCTGTTGACAAGCCGGATTTCTTCCAGCTTGTTCCGCAGCTGGATTGTTTTTGAGCTGATCTGCCGGATTTTTGCCTGAACGGCACGTGCAGCCTTAATCATCGTATAGAAATAAAAGAGGTCAAAGGGCTTGCTGACGGGCAGGATGCCGTAGTCTTCCGTCTGATAGGAAACCTGATCAAAGAGTTCGTTCGGTATAAGGAGGAGTATGGCGGACGGCAGGCTGCCCATTTCCATTGCGAAGTCCTGTCCTGTTCCATCAGCAAAATCCACGATGATCGTGCCGAAGTTTTCATCCAGCAGGCGTCGGCGGGCATCGTTAAAGTCTGACAGTTCAACGAGCTCAAAGAGAGGAGGGGTCAGTACCTGCCTGATGAGGACGGTCAGCCTGGTATCCCTGCTGACTAAAAGCACTTTTGTGGTGTCTGCTTCCATAGTTTCCGAAACCGTTCCTGCAGGAACCTAGCCGAGGACCTTCCGCACGAAGTCGCAGTCCGCTTTTGCCTTTGCTTCTTCCAGTGATCGGGGCAGCCGCTTGAGGGATGCCGTTACGCTGCCGGGGGCAGTGAACAGGTCTGCTTCAACCGCTGCCGGGGGAACTGCCTGTGCCTGTATGCCGTCCAGTGCGGCCGCAATGACCAGTGCGTATGCGAGGTAGGGATTTGCCATTGCGTCCGGGGACCGCAGTTCCAGGCGGGGACTGTCTTTCGTTGCCGGGATGCGCACGAGCTGCGAGCGGTTCTCCCGTCCCCAGCTGATATAGGCCGGTGCCTTTGCCGTCCCGAGCCGCCGGTAGGAATTGTCCACGGGGTTCAGGTAAGCCGTTATCTCTTCGATGTGCCTGAGGATACCTGCAAGGGCGTATTGCAGAAGGGCTTCGTCATCGCTGCCGCCTGTGTTTTGAGCGGATTTTTTGACGGAAAGGTTTATGTGCATGCCGTTTCCCGGTTTGTCTGCGAGGGGTTTCGGAGAAAAATCTGCATACAGACCGTTGGTTACAGCTTTTGTCCGCACAATCCATTTAAAGGTGGAGGTGTTGTCGGCGGTTGTCAGCGGGTCTGCATAGTGAAAGTCAATTTCATTCTGGCCCGGGCCTTCCTCGTGGTGGCTTGCTTCCGGCAGGATGCCCATCTGCTCAAGCGTGAAGCAGATGTCGCGGCGTATGTTTTCTCCCCGGTCATCGGGTGCAATGTCCATGTAGCCTGCAGCGTCAAAGGGAATCTTTGTCGGGTTGCCGCCCTCGTCAAGGTTAAAGAGGTAAAACTCCATTTCCGTCCCGATCTGGAATTCATAGCCTGCCTGCCGTGCCCGTTCAACGGTGTCCTTCAGAATCCTGCGGGAATCCTTTTGGTAGGGACTGCCGTCGGGGTTCCGTATGTCGCAAAACATCCGGACGACCTTTCCCGTCGTGGGACGCCAGGGGATAATCGTTATCGTTGACGGATCGGGATGCAGGAACAGGTCGGACCTGTCCGGTGTCTGAAATCCTTCGACGGAAGACGCATCAAAGCTGATGCCGTCCTGAAATGCCCGCGGAAGCTGGTTCGGCATGATGGAGACGTTTTTCTGCCTGCCTGCCAGGTCAAAGAAGGCGAGTCGGATGAACTTGACGTCCTCTTCCTGAATGAAATCCAAAACATCCTGCTGTGTGTACATGGGCTACCTCGCAGTTACTATATATCGTATCACGCGCTTTGGCAAGTTTTTTTTACCTGCCCTTGACTTTTTTTTTGAGAACCGCTATAACTGAATCCGTAAGGCAAAGGCGTCTTAGAGAATATTCTGCGGGAGCAGAGTTTTTTCTAAGACGTCTTTTTTTATCTCGGCAAAGGCGTCGTGATTTTGTCCGTCAGGCTGCATGGTCGGCCCGGGGGGCGAGGTTGCGGCGTTTTTTTATTTTTCTACATTTGTGCGGACAGCGCACAGGGAGATACGGGTACTATGGAGTCAATGGTAACGGAGCTTTTCGGAAGCATGGTTTTTAACGAGTCAGTCATGAAGGCGAGGCTTCCCAAGGAAACCTTCAGGCAGCTCATGAAGACGATCAAGGGGGGCGAGAAACTCGACGCCGGCGTTGCAACGGTTGTTGCCAATGCGATGAAGGACTGGGCAATCGAGAACGGAGCAACCCACTTTACCCACTGGTTTCAGCCCTTGACGGGAATCACGGCGGAAAAGCACGACAGCTTCATCTCCCCGACCAGCGACGGCAATGTGATTATGGAATTCTCCGGCAAGGAGCTGGTACAGGGCGAACCCGATGCATCGAGCTTTCCGAGCGGCGGCCTGCGTGCTACCTTCGAGGCAAGGGGCTACACGGCATGGGATCCGACCTCCTATGCCTTCATAAAGGACGGGACTCTCTGCATTCCGACGGCCTTCTGCTCTTATACCGGTGAAGCCCTGGACAAGAAGACCCCCCTCCTGCGGTCCATGGAAGCCCTGAACCGGCAGGCGGTCCGTGTGCTCCGCCTCTTCGGGAACGAGGATGTTTCGAGCGTCAAGACGACGGTGGGACCTGAGCAGGAATACTTCCTCGTGGACAAGTCCGTGTACGACAGGCGTGAGGACCTGATATTCACGGGAAGGACCCTCTTCGGCGCAAAGTCGCCGAAGGGACAGGAACTTGAGGACCACTACTTCGGCATGATAAAACCCCGTGTGCAGGCCTTCATGAAGGACTTGAACAAGGAACTCTGGAAGCTTGGCATCCTTGCAAAGACTGAGCACAACGAAGTCGCTCCTGCCCAGCATGAGCTTGCACCGATTTTTTCGACGACAAACATTGCCTGCGATCACAACCAGCTGATGATGGAACTGATGCGCAAGACCGCCAGCAAGCACGGTATGGTCTGTCTGCTGCACGAAAAGCCCTTTGCCGGTGTGAACGGCAGCGGCAAGCACAACAACTGGTCTATTTCGACGGATACGGGAAAGAACCTGCTGGATCCCGGTGAAACGCCGAGCCAGAACGCCCAGTTCCTCCTCTTCCTTGCGGCCATCATACGGGCGGTTGACGAGTATCAGGACCTGCTCCGCATTTCCGTCGCATCCGCCGGCAATGATCACCGGCTTGGTGCAAATGAGGCCCCGCCAGCAATCATTTCAATCTTCCTCGGTGATGAGCTGAGCGAGATACTGGACTGCCTTGAAAGCGGCAGGCCCTACGGAAAACATGCGAAGGAAAAGATGGAAATCGGTGTCACCGTCCTGCCCGAATTTAACAAGGATGCGACCGACCGCAACCGGACCAGCCCCTTTGCCTTTACGGGCAACAAGTTTGAGTTCCGCATGCTCGGCAGTCAGGATTCCATTGCCTGTGCAAACATCATGATAAATACCGCCGTTTCGCAGGTACTCAGTGAGTTTGCGGATGAACTGGAAAAATCAAAGGATTTCCAGAAAGATCTGCAGGCGCTGATTCTGCGCACCATTAAGAGCCACAAGCGGATCATCTTTAACGGCAACGGCTATGATGAGTCATGGGTGCAGGAGGCTGAACGGCGAGGCCTGTATAACCTCCGTTCTACGCCCGATGCCCTTGACCATCTGCTCGACGAGAAGAACCTCAAGGCGTTCAAGGCACAGAAGATTTTCAGCGAGAGCGAAATCAGGTCCCGCTATGAGATCCAGAACGAGAACTACTGCAAGATTATCGGCATTGAAGCAATGACGATGCTTGATATGGTACACAGGCAGATCCTGCCTGCTGCCCGGACCTTTGCCAAGTCCCTGTCCGAGACAGTCTCTGCGATGCAGACTGCCTGCAAGGGCTGCGACGTGAGCTACGAAAGCGAGACGCTCAAGAAAGTCGCAGACCTGACGAAGGCGATTTACGAGAGCACGAAGAAGCTTGCTGCCGACATGGAAAAGCTTCCTGAAGACATCGGTCAGCAGGGACATTATTTCCATGAAGTGGTCCTGCCTGCTATGGCAGAGCTGCGGAAAGCGGTAGACGAGCTTGAGACCGTCAGTCCGAAGGAAATCTGGCCGCTTCCCAGCTACGGTGACCTCCTGTTCAGTGTCCGCTAGTCCGTTACGGTTAAAGGAATCGTTTTTCCGGCTGCTGCCCGGCATGGCAAAGCTGTCATGTCCTGTCGGGCGGCAGCCTTTTTTCCGTCTTCCGTGCAGGCACAAGTCAGTGCAAAAGAGCCGGTGTTTGTACCGGCTCAGTTCCACACGTATGCGATTGCGATTGTTCGGGTACCCGACACCCCGATTATACAGGAGCGGTTACACGGCAAGTTACACGATGATTTTCTGCGCCATTTCCTTACTGATTGCGACGCGGCTTTCCTTTACCTGCACGATGACATTTCCGCTGATTTTTGAAATAACTGAAACTTCTGCACCGGCGACGAAACCGAGGTTCCCTAAAAACCTACGGACTTCTTCCGTTCCATTGATTTTCTTTATCAGGAAGTGTTCTCCCTGGTTTGCCATGGTTAAAGGCATTTGTGTTCTCCTGATTTTCGAGTATACAACATTACGGAAACTTCTTCAAAG
Organism: uncultured Treponema sp.; assembly: GCA_946410085.1. Taxonomy (GTDB): domain Bacteria; phylum Spirochaetota; class Spirochaetia; order Treponematales; family Treponemataceae; genus Treponema_D. The sequence goes on from CAMJZA010000043.1 coordinate 16,407, forward strand.
GGGAAGCTGCATGTGGAGCCGAACAGCAGTGACCGCAGGAAGCGCAGTTGCCGCCGCAGGAAGGATGCCTGCCGGTCCGTTTTGCCTTGATGAGAGAACGGATGATACAGGCAACGAGCATAATCAGCATGACGGACACACTCAGTGTTCCCATAGGAAAGCCTCCCTTTTTTCGGATTTTCAGAGGATTCCCCGGACAAGCCGGAGAATCTTGGAATCATACGTTATTTTGCCTTTCTGAACAAGGCCCACACGCCGACGAGGACGACCGCAACCGCAAAGACGAAGCCGACTATGTTGCCTGCCCCGGTGAACATGCTGCCGAACTGGTAGACCACGAAGGAGACGGCGTATGCAAAGCCGCACTGCCAGCCGATTGCTGCCCATGTCCACTTGGTGCTGTTCATCTCGCGCTTGATTGCACCGATTGCCGCAAAGCAGGGGGCACACAGCAGGTTAAAGATGAGGAAGGACATACCGGCAGGATGCGTAAATGCTGCGGCAAGGTTTGCCCAGGTTTCTTCTCCGCCGTAGAGGATTCCCATCGTACCGACAATGTTTTCCTTTGCGACCAGTCCCGTAATTGAAGCAACGGCTGCCTGCCAGTTGCCCCAGCCGACCGGTGCGAAAATCCATGCTATCAGGCCGCCGATTTTTGCGAGGATGCTTGCATCCATCTGGTCTTCTTCCAGCATGCCGAAGCCGCCGTCCGTCCAGCCGAAGAAGGACAGGAACCAGATGACGATGGTGGAAAGCAGGATGATCGTACCCGCCTTCTTGATGAAGGACCAGCCGCGCTCCCACATTGACCGCATGACGTTGACGAATGTCGGCCAGTGGTAGGCAGGAAGTTCCATCACGAACGGGGCGACTTCGCCCAGGAAGGGCTTTGTCTTTTTGAGGATGATGCCGGATATGATGATTGCCGCGATGCCGATGAAGTATGCTGAGGTTGCAACCCATGCAGAACCGCCGAAGATTGCACCGGCAACCAGCGCAATGAACGGAACCTTCGCACCGCAGGGAATGAAGGTCGTAATCATGATCGTCATGCGGCGGTCGCGCTCGTTCTCTATCGTGCGGCAGGCCATGACTCCGGGAACGCCGCAGCCGGTGCCGACCAGCACAGGGATGAACGACTTGCCGGACAGTCCGAAGCGGCGGAACACCCGGTCCAGGATGAACGCGATGCGGGCCATGTATCCGCAAGCCTCAAGGAAGGCAAGGAAGATGAAGAGCACGAGCATCTGGGGCACAAAGCCGAGGACCGCGCCGACACCTGCTACGATACCGTCAAGGATAAGCCCCTTGAGCCAGTCTGCACAGCCGATTGCATCAAGACCGCCTTCGATAAGGGACGGAATGCCCGGCACCCAGATACCGTAGTCTGCCGGATCGGGACCTTCCTCACCGTACTTTTCCGCCATGACCTGTGCTTCTGCAACTGCGTCAGCCGTAATCTCTATCGGGTCTGAAACTTCCATCGTCTCGTCATCGATGACGACATAGCTTGCATCTCCGTTCTCGTATGCCTCAAGGATTGCGGCGGTATCGCCGTATTCCTCGGCGGCCTCCTCATACGCGGCAGTCCCCCTCCCGAAGAGGTGGAAGCCGTCCCCGAATACGCCGTCGTTCACCCAGTCAGTCGCTGCAGCTCCTATCGTCACCATAGAGACATAGTAGACCAGCCACATGACGACGGCAAAAATCGGCAGGGCAAGCCAGCGGTTGGTCACAATCCGGTCAATCTTGTCTGACGTGCTGAGTTTCTGGCGGTTCTTCTTTGTCACGCAGCGTTCGATGATCGATTCAATGTACTTGTAGCGTTCAGCCGTGATGATTGATTCTGAGTCATCGTCAAGCTCTTTCTCGCAGGATTTGATGTCTTCCTCGATATGGTTCAGCTTTTCAGCCGAGACATTCAGTGCCTTTATGACCTTCTCGTCGCGCTCAAACAGCTTGACGGAGTACCAGCGGTGCTGTTCTGCCGGCAGATCGTGTACGACGGCCTCTTCAATATGGGCAAGGGCATGTTCAACACAGCCTTCAAAGCGGTGCTTGTAGAGCATCGGCTTTTTTTCATGTGCCTTTTTCACGGCGAGTTCTGCCGCTTCAATGCAGCCGGTTCCCTTCAGGGCCGAAATCTCAACGACCGGGCAGCCGAGCTGCTCCTGCATGGATTCAATGTGAATCCTGTCGCCGTTCTTTTTGACGACATCCATCATGTTGACGGCAATGACCATCGGAATGCCGAGTTCTGCAAGCTGGGTCGTCAGGTACAGGTTGCGCTCAAGGTTCGTTCCGTCAACGATGTTCAGGATTGCATCCGGCCGCTCCTTGACAAGATAATCGCGGGAAACGACTTCTTCCAGAGAGTAGGGAGAAAGGGAATAAATGCCCGGCAAGTCCGTGATGACCACTTCGCCGTTGTGTCCCTTGAGTTTTCCTTCTTTTTTCTCGACCGTTACTCCCGGCCAGTTGCCGACAAACTGGTTTGAACCGGTAAGGGCATTAAAGAGTGTTGTCTTTCCGGCGTTCGGATTTCCTGCAAGTGCTATTTTTATCATACTATTGTACCTCTACCATTTCTGCATCTGCCTTACGGACAGAAAGCTCATAACCGCGGACGGTAATTTCTACTGGGTCGCCGAGCGGGGCAACTTTCCGCACGTAGATTTCTACGCCCTTTGTAATGCCCATGTCCATGATGCGGCGTTTCACCGCACCTGACCCGTTGATCTTCTGGACAGTTACTGTCTGTTCAGTCTTTACATCCTTCAACGTCATATCTCTATTCTCCCTGCCATGTCCCTGCATAGTGCGGCATGGCGTTTTTGTGCGCAGACAGTCAAGTTTTATGATGCAACTTGATGTTAGTCAAAGCTACTATATCACGGAGAAAAGTTATTTTCAAGTAACTTTTATTAAATTTAGGAAGAAAAAGAACTGGAACAGTGCATTTCGTTAGGAGCAGCTTACCTGCACTTGGTGAATAAGGGAAACGTACAGCAGCCCGGTTAAAAAGCAGCATCTGGCCGGTTGAAGCCTGCTGCCTGGCCGGGGGTTAAACGGCAACCCGGTGGTTGAAACACCGCAGCCGCCCGGTTGAAAAGTCTCAGCCGGGCGGGGAGTGGAGCCTACAGCTTCCAGCTGACGGCTTCTTTCCGGGCGTCGATGAACTTCGCGTAGATGCCGCCGCGGTTTACGAGTTCTTCATGCCTGCCCTGCTCGGCAATGCGGCCCCTGTCTATGACGACAATCTGGTCGGCATTGCGCACGGTCTTGAGCCGGTGGGCAATCATGATGACGGTTTTTTCCTTCGTCAGCTCGGAAATCGCCGCCATGAGGTCACGCTCGTTCTCCGGGTCCACGTTGGCAGTCGCCTCGTCCAGGATGATGATGGGGGAATCCTTCATGATGGCGCGGGCAATCGAGATGCGCTGCCGCTCGCCTCCGGAAAGGCTTGCCCCGCCTTCGCCGATGACGGTATCGTAGCCCTTCGGCAGGGCGGATATAAAGTCGTGGCAGCAGGCCTTCTTCGCCGCCGCAATCACTTTTTCCATCGGGGCATCCGGCTCGCCGAAGCGGATGTTGTTCGCAATCGTATCATGAAAGAGATAGACGTTCTGGAAGACGAAGCTGAAGTTCTGCATCAGGCTGTCCATGCTGTAGTCACGCATGTCGTTCCCGCCGAGCGTCACCCTGCCGGAGTCTACGTCCCAGAAGCGGGCAAGCAGGTGACAGAATGTCGTCTTTCCGCCGCCCGACGGCCCCACGATTGCGGTCGTCGTGTGTTCGGGGATTTTGAGCGATATGCCGTCGATGATTTTTCGGGGTGCCACTGATCCCGTGTCGTAGGCAAAGTCAATCCTCCGTGCCTCAAGGTCATGCACGGGCGGCGTGATTGCTTTTCCCTCAATGTCCATCGTCGGGAGGGCGAGGATCTTGCTTGCCTTGGTCACGCCGATGTCGATCGTGCGGAGCAGCGCGGAATAGTTACCTCCCGCCTCAAGTGCATTGAACAGCATGAATGAACAGACGAGCATCGTGCTGCAGTCGGCAAGCGTCATTGAGCCGCCGAGGTAGAAATAGAGCGAGGCAAGCATCATTGCGACGCCGCTCAGCTTGGCGACGAGCGACTGCAGGTTGGATACCGGTATGCAGCGCATCTCCATCTTGACGAGGGTCTTCTTCCTGCGGTCGATGACGTCATTCAGCTCGCGGCTGCGTTTCCCCACGAGGTTGTAGGCCTTGACCTCGCTGATGCCCTGGATGTATTCGAGCACCTTGCCGATTTCCGCTGCGTCGTCCCGGATTTTATCCGCAGAGATGTTCTTCACGGCAAAGCGCATGAAGAAGTTGACGAATTCAAACAGGGCGAATCCTGCGAGGGCAACGAGGGCAATCCTCCAGTCAAAGAAGCAGAGCATGACGATGATGAGCGATGTGTCCAGCAGTCCCTGAAAGACCATCATGATCGCGCGGGTGGCGACGTCGCCAACGGCCTCCATCGTGTTCGTTGTGACGGACGTGATCTCGCCGAGGCTGTTCTCGTTGAAGTAGCCCATCGGCAGGTAGCGCAGGTGCTCCGCTATCTCTATCCGCTTTTTTGCGCAGGTACGGTAGCCGCCCTCGCACTGCCACATCGATGTGACCTTGCGGGTAATGATGCCGCCGATGGCGCTCACGCACATGATTGCGAGCGAGAGCCAGATTGTCTTTGTCTCGAAAGGCAGCCCGTCAATCGCGGTCGCGATGACTCCCCGCAGCATGACTGCGACAGCTCCGATCCTGAGCGCCATGAAAAGCGAATTGAAGATGCCGACGATGATTGAACCGTGAAACTTCCTGCGGTTTTCGGCATCACAGAAATTGAAGAATTTTATAATGGTCTCGAACATTACTCACCATCCTTAGCACTGACGTGTACTTCCCACATGTTCCGGTACAGGCCGCCCCTGGCGAGCAGCTCTTCGTGCGTTCCCTCGCTGTCAATCACGCCGTTCCTGATGACATAGAGCCGGTCTGCGTCGCTGACGGTCGAAAGCCGGTGGGCGATGACAATCAGCGTCTTGCCCTTGACAAGGCGGGCGACGGACTTCTGGATGATCGCCTCGTTCTCCGGGTCGGTATAGGCCGTCGCTTCGTCAAGGATGACGATGGGCGCGTCCTTCATCATCGCTCGGGCAATCGCAATCCGCTGCCGCTCTCCGCCGGACAGGTGCGCCCCGCTTCCGCCGACGATCGTGTCGAAGCCATTTTCCAGCGACATGATGAAATCATAGCAGCCGGACTTGCGGGCGACTTCCTCGACTTCCGCATCCGTCGCCCCCTCGCGGCCGAGGCGGATGTTGTCGCGCACGCTCATGTCGAACAGGAAGTTGTCCTGACTTACGTAGGCGACTCGGCGGTTGTATTCTTCCAGAGACAGCTTCCTGATGTCCACGCCGCCGATTTCGACGGAACCGGAATCTACGTCCCAGAGGGAGGCAATCAGGCGGGCAATCGTGGACTTGCCGCTCCCGCTCGGTCCGACGAGGGCAGTGTAGGAGCCCTGCGGCAGTGTCATGCTGATGCCGTGCAGGATTTCTTTTTTCTCCTCGCCCGCAATTCCCTTATGGTAGCTGAAGCGGACATCCTTCAGGACAATCGAATTGTCGGCGGGCTTCCGCTCGTCCGTAGCCGGGCGCTCAAGTTCCGGCAGGCTCATGATTGAACCGACTTCATCGAAGATTGCGCCCGCCTTGGCGATGTCATCGTGATAGGTAAATGCTATCAGGAAGGGCTGGACGGCACTGAGGGCGAGGATAATCACCGTGATGAACAGCGGGGCGCTGACAGAGCCGTGCAGGAACATGATGCCCCCGATGGGAAGGAGCGAGAGAATCAGGGAAGGCGTGACGACCGTCGCGACGGCGTGCGGCCAGATGCAGTCACGCATCCATTCTACGTAGCAGTCCGAACCTTCTTTCGCCGCGGTGACGAAACGCTCATAGGAAGACTTGGACTTACCGAATGCCTTGATGACTTCTATTCCGTTTATGTATTCGACGGCAGTGTCATTCAGGGCCTTTGTCTTGTCGAGCGCGTACTTGAACCTCGCCGCCCCGTCCTTGAACATGAAGCACATTGCGATGAATCCGACGGGAAGCACGGCGAGGCTTGCGAGGGCGAGCCGCCAGTCGAGCACGAAGAGGTAGGCGACGAGCGCAATCGACAGGATGATGTTGGACGTATATTCGGGAACAATGTGTGCGAGCGTCGTTTCCATGCTGTCTATGCGGTCAATCATCGTGCTCTTGAGCGAGCCGGACGGCATGTCGAGCACGGTGCCGAGCGGAAGCCTCGTGAGCTTGTCGCACATACGCTTGCGGATAGTGCCGAGCAGGTTGAAGGTTGCGATGTGGCTCATGCTCGTGGAAACTGCATGGAAGAACACGTTGCCGAACCAGAACAGGGCAACGATGCCGCATTCCCGCAGGAAGAGCTGCCAGTCGCGCACGCCGTCCATAAGCTGTCGGACAATCCGTGCAATCATGAAGTAGGGTGCAATACAGCATGCAACGCTCAAAACAGCGAACAGCATGCTTATGATGTACTGCCCCTTTTTCCCGCCTGCAAAATAGAGAATCCAGGAAACAAGGCCCCGTTTCTTCGGGTGTGTATCTGTACTTTGTGACATAAGAACCTCGTGACATAAAGAGTATATGTACTCATATAATTTTAGTTAGCTAACAATAACAGTATATATAACACTGTTATTGTTGTCAAGAGCTTTGAGCAACAATCTGAATGTGCGCTGTAAAAATTGTCAGTCGGAGAAGTGCATCAGGCTGTTCCAGCCGCCCCGGTAAAAGCGGAAGAGCTGTGAAAGCCCCCGTTCCGCTTCGCTTCTGCTGAGGTCGCGGAGAATGAGGGTAAAGAACGAGGAGAATGTGCCGGTAATGACGAGCTGTTCAATCATCGGGTCAATGCGTTCAACCTTTCTGCCCCTGGACTCAAGCATCCGGTAAAAATTCTCGGTGGAATCCATGTCCTTCTGGGCAAGATCCTGAATGAAATTCTCATACCGTGTTCCGTCGGCGGACTTGAGAATAAGACGGAATGCGTTCTTGTGCTCCCATGCATAATCGAACATCTTCTGCAGTCCGGTGGAAGAATAACTGTCCATAGAAGCTTGCTGCTGTTCCGGGGGCAGCCTCTCAAATTCCGCAAGGACGCCGTCGTATATTCCCATAATATAGTCAGCCTGCTCTTTTACCAGTGCATCAAAGAGCTCTTCCTTGCTCTTGAAGTAGCCGTAGAAGGCCCCTGTCGTGACGCCTGCCTTCTTTACGAGTGCCCTGAGCGATGCACCGCGGAATCCCATGGCAAGGAATTCTTCCTGCGCAACGCTGAGGATTTTTGTGAGCGTGTCGTTCTCTTTTTCTTCTGCTTCTATAGCCTGCACAGGAGCAGTGTAGCCGATGTATGCTTCTTTTGCAAGTATGCGGAGAGCTGACCGTTGGAACCTGCAGGCGGGTCAGCCGATAAGGAACAGGGTGAACCCAGTCCGCAGGCATACAGCCTGTGGGCTGGGTGTTTTTTTACCGTACCGCTTCTTTCAGTACGGCAAGGTTTTTCTGCATGACTCCGAGGTAGGTCGCACCGCCCTTGATGTCCTTCTGTGTCGTTGACTGCATGGAGTCGAGCGTCAGGACTTTCGCATCCTTCCGTCTGCTTGACTCAATGATCGTGCGGGCGATTTTTCCGTTCCCGCTTTCAATCTGACAGACATTTTTGAGTCCCAGCTCATCAACCTTATTTGCAAGGAAGACGATGGTCTCAAAGCTTGCTTCGCTTTCTGCCGAGCAGCCGACGAATGCTGCGTAATAGCTCAGTCCGTAGTCATCCACAAAGTAGCGGAAGGGGAAGCGGTCACCGAAGAGCAGTGTCTTTGTATTCCCGCCCCTTGCGGCAGCAGCAAAGTCTGCGTCGAGCCTGTCGAGCTTCGCTGTGTAGGCTGCAAGGTTCGCCCTGTATGCGGCAGCGTTCTTCTCATCCTTCTGACAGAGGGCATCACAGATTGCACCGCACAGGATTTTCGCATTGCGCACGGAAAGCCACACATGTTCGTCGTATTCAGCTTCCTCCTCACCGCTTGCGTGGTGATGATGGCCGTGCTCCTCGCCGTGTTCATGCTCGTTTTCATGCTCATGTTCGTGTTCTTCTTCCTCAACCTGCATTCCTTCGACGATTTCCTCAACTTTTACTTTGTCGCCCAGGACTTCCATGAGGTTGATGACCTTCATGTCCTTGTTTTTTGCATTCTTGAGGACATCATTGACCCACGCATCGCTTTCGCCGCCGACATAGATGAAAATATCAGCAGTGCTGATTTTCGCGATGTCCTTTATGGAAGGCTGGTATGAATGCAAGTCAATGCCGCTGTCGATGAGCAGGGTGATTTCTGCATTTTTTGCCTTGTCGCCTGCGATTTCCCGTACCCAGTCATATTCCGGGAAGATGGTCGTTACAATCTTTGTTTTTGCAAAAGCCATGCCGGCAGCCGCAAGCATCACGCCCGCAATGATGAATTTCTTAATACGCATTTCATTTCCTCCGTTTTATGCAATTGCCTTTTCATCAAGGCATTTTATGAGTTCGGCTTTGACAGCTTCCTTGTCGTAGCCTTCGACAAAGACAACCTCAACCGAGTCAAGCTTTGAGATTTTTTCAATCTGCTCGATGAATTCATCGAGCAGGGTACATGTTGCATGTCATGTTCCTGTAAATTTGTTGTGGGTAAATAGTTTTCCAGATTGCAGGAAATTCAAATGGTGAGTTTTGTCTTCTGGGTTATCGGTGTAACTGAGATTGTATAGCGGGAAAGAATTATGCACAAAAGGGATGCAAAGGCTGACGGTGCGTTTTGCTGAACCGCAGCGGATGATGCAGGGAACTGGATCTGAGTACGGACAATCTGCATGACCATGCAGATCGGACAGTTTTCTTCCTGACAGCGGGCACTGTCATGGTCGGCGTGAAACGCTTCAAAGAACAGGACCGAAAAGAGCGTGAACGCAAGGAGAACGGCAGCAAAGGAATAAAACTTCGGCAGGACTGCTTTACTCATGCCTTTGCTTCCCTGTTCTGCGCCTGCACCTTTGCTTCGGCACATTCACTGCAGACACCGTAAAGAACTGTCTTTGCTGAATCCAGCGAAAAGCCGTGTTCCTGCTTTAATTGGGAACAGACGTCCTTCAGATCATCCGTTTCAAGGTGAACGAGCTTGCCGCACTTTTCGCATTTCAAATGAAAATGATTGCCGTTTGTATTGCTGTCTCCGCCTGTATACTCAAAACAGGCTGCAGTCTGGTCACCCAGAAAGTATTTCTGTACGACGCCTTCCGAAACAAGCTTTTCAAGCCGCCGGTAAATCGTAGCGATTCCTATGGAACTGTCTTTGCCGGCAAAATAGGACCGGACATCATCGACGGTAAAATGCCGGCCCTGCGTCGTTTTCAGGTAGGAGACAAGTAAATCCTGCTGTTTCGTTTTATAGGTTATTTTCTGCATACGGCTTTCAGTAAAATTGATAACGGTTATCATATTACTGAAAAGAGAAAGCCGCGTCAATAGAATTTGAAAATAATTATCAAATTTTGGGGATAAAACAAAACCCGTTCCTCAGGCGGAGGAACGGGTTACAGGCCGCAGTCAGTTCCGGCCCGTACTGATCAGGCAACCTCGTGGGTCTTCATGTAGTTGAACAGCTTGGTCAGTTCAATCAGGAAGGACAGGCGGTCATTGGTCCTGATGGACACCTCGGTTTCGTGGCCTGCAATTTCCCTGACCTGCTCGATGTTCTGCTTTTCCACCTCGCTTGAGGATTTGAGGAGATTCTCCTGTGAGCTCTTGATGTTATAGTACATGCTCTCGGTTGCGCTTGCGTTTTCCTGCGAGCCGCGCTTGATGCCGTCCAGCGACTCGTTTGAATCAGTCATGATGTCCCTGATGTTGTTCAGGAAGTCATCGTACTCGGCATTGCCCTTGATGACCATGCCGATCCTGCCGCTCAGGTCCTCGATGTGCTTCTTTATGTCATTGGAAGTCGCACGTGTCTGCTCGGACAGCTTCTTGACCTCATTGGCGATGATCCTGAATCCCGCACCTGCGCTTCCCGCATGGGCCGCCTCGATCGAAGCATTGAAGGAAAGCAGGTTTGTCTGGTCGGAGATGTTCTGGATGTTCTGGACGAAACTCTGGATTTTCCTGATGAATTCCTCCAGCTCCTGCATCTTCTGGTCCATCTCCCGCCGCTTCTGCTGGATTGCGTCCATTTTCAGCGTCATCTCCTCAAACTTGGCGGCGATTCCGTCAATTTTGGCGGAGCTTTCCTGTATGGACTCCATGATGCCGTGAGCAGTATCCTCTATCTTGCTGGTCGTGTCGGACAGGTTCTGCATGGCATCCGACTGCTTCTTGTATATGCCGTCCTCTGACGTGAGGCTTTTCAGGTAGTTGTTGAGGAATGCGTCCCCGTCGTTCGCCTTGTACGCCATTGACATGAGTATTTCCGTCAGGTCAAGCCCGGCCTGCACGAGCTCGCTCTTGCTGTAAGTCTGTTCCATTCTGTATACCTCTTCCCTATGCCTCTATCACGATTGCAACCAAAGTCTGGTTAAAGTTCAGGTGGTTTTCCTGTTCCCCGTAGCTTGAAAAGCCGCAGTAGGCCGGGAAGTGCTTGCGCCAGGTCTCGGCCATGCGTCCGGTCAGCCCCTGCTGCTCGAATCCTATGGTACGGAGAATGCAGTTGACCATGAAGACGAAGCCCTGCTTCTTTATTTCGCCGGAAAAAAACGTACCCGTGCCCTCTGCAATCTGAACCGCATCCAGGGGTTTCATCAGTTCCACGCCTGCATTGGGAAGGACCCGGCAGTACATGCCCATGGAGCCGTCCGGGTTGAAGCTCGCGATGGAGGAGATGAACACGTCGTCGCCGTAGGCCCTGCCAAGCGGATGGGTCAGGGCCGCATTGGCCGCCTCGGACTCCGTTATGCCGAGCGCCTGTGCATAGGCCCTCCTGGGACTCAGGTTGTTTATGGACTTGACCGTCCGGGTCTCTATGTCCACGCCGGTAAGCCTGAGCGTCTTGCCCGTCGGCGCAAAGATATTCTCCCTTTTGATGACGAACTTCTTCGGGGTCTTGATGAAGAGGACCGCAGCCCCGTGAGAGACGGTCTCACCGTTGTAGCTGACGTAGGTCTGCTTGAACTGAAGGTCGTCCCCGGCGGAACCGCCCGCAATGGCAAATTCCTTGTCGCCTATGACTGCATTCAGCAGGGCGAGCGTCGCCTCCTCCGCATTGCACAGGCCGTTTATGAAGGTCAGGGCAAAGCAGTCCCTGTTGGCACCGGTCCGCCCTACGTTGATTCCTGCCCTGCCGGCGGCATCCGAAATTTTTTTCTTATGGACGATGGGGAACTGATCAATGCCGTCAAAGATGACGCCGGAAACCCTTGTCGCCGGATCGCTCATCGTGGTGAGGACGATAGACTGCTTGGTGAAGCCTTTGCTACCGCATATCTCGCCGGACGTGCTGGTACCCATGACCTCGCAGTCCGGGAAGTGCTCGTAGATTTTCCGTGAAAGCAGGGCGAAGTCGTAGCAGACACTGGCAACAAAGATGACTGCTTTGTACGAACTGGGGCTTCCTTTCAGCTGCCCGAACAACTCCCGCAGGGCCGAATCCATGCTGGGATTTGAAGTAAACGCAATTTCTTGAACCATAAAAGGGATGCTCCTGTGCTTTTCTTGCATTATCGGGGAAAAATCCCGGGTAGTCAAGGTTTATCCAATGAATCTGCCCGGAAACTTTACGCTTCCGAACTGGTCGAACTCCCCGATCCCGCACCGGGAGCGGATACAGGAGTGCCGGGACATCGGACGGGCAACATCTGGCTTACTGTAAAAAATCTGCGGTATGTGCTATAATTCCGGTATGAATCAGATAGAACAGGCAAAGAACGCCAGTGATTTCGCTAGATTCTGGGCGGACAAAGGCAATGAGAAGCAGGAGTGCCAGCGTTTCTGGATAGACTTACTCCAGAACGTCCTCGGCGTAGAAAGCCCGGCAAAGTACATCGAGTTCGAAAAACCGGTTAAGCTCACCCATACCAGTTTCATAGATGCATATATCGCGGGCACGAAAGTCCTCATAGAGCAGAAAGGGGCGGACATAGACCTGCACAAGGCTTACAAACAGTCCGACGGGGCGGTACTCAGCCCCTACCAGCAGGCTAAGCGCTATGTCGGCGAAATGAAGGCGAGCGAGAAGCCCCGCTGGATTGTCGTCTGCAACTTTACGGAGTTCCTCATATACGATTTGGAAGTACCGAACGGTGAACCCCAGCAGATTTTCCTGAAAGACCTTCCCAAGGAATACTACCGGCTTCAGTTCCTTGTGGACCAGAAGAACGAAAACATACGCCGGGAAGAGGAGCTTTCCTTTGCGGCAGGAAAGCTCGTGGACAAACTCTATGAAGCCCTGCTCCCCCAATACAAGGGACAGGACGAAAAGAGCCTCCGCTCGCTGAACATCCTCTGCGTCCGCATCGTCTTCTGCCTGTATGCCGAGGATGCGGGGCTGTTCGACACGAGGACGGCGTTCGAGGACTACATCAAAGGATTCAACCTCCCCAATGTCCGCATGGGGCTGATGAACCTGTTCAAGGCACTGGATACTCCTCTTGAGGGCAGGGATACATACGACGAGAGCCTGAAGCCCTTCCCCTACGTGAACGGCGGACTGTTCAAGGACGAGAACATAGAGATACCGGGCTTCACGCAGGAAATCGTCGATGTCATCGTGAACGACTGTGCCCCCTTCAACTGGTCGGAGATTTCGCCGACGATTTTCGGTGCGGTCTTTGAGTCCACGCTGAACCCGGAGACCCGCAGGAAGGGCGGGATGCACTACACGAGCATCCAGAACATCCATAAGGTCATAGACCCGCTTTTTATGGACGATCTGAAAGCAGAATTCGATGCAATCTGTCAAAGCAAAGTCGCCAGGCAGAAAACGGAAAAACTGCTTGCCTTTCAGGAAAAGCTCGGCAGCCTGACCTTCCTTGACCCTGCCTGCGGGAGCGGTAATTTTCTGACCGAGACCTACCTTTCCCTCCGCCGTCTGGAAAATGAGGTGATAAAGCTGCGCTACGGCGGGCAGAACCTCATGGGAGTGTTCGAGGACCCGGTCAAGGTGCACATCAGCCAGTTCTACGGCATCGAGATAAACGACTTTGCCGTCACCGTCGCAAAGACCGCCCTCTGGATTGCCGAGAGCCAGATGATTGCCGAGACCGAGGCAATCATCAGTCAGAACATCAACTTCCTGCCATTAACCACGAACGCCTTCATAATAGAAGGAAATGCCCTGCGGATGGACTGGGCGACGCTCAGACCGATTGACGATACCGCCCTGCCACAGGTACAGGAAGGGCTTTTCTCCGGCTTCACGACTGCGGCTGACGGAACAAGGCACCAGTACGACTACATCATGGGCAACCCGCCGTTTATCGGGGCAAGATGGATGGAGGCCGGAAGTCCGCAGAAGCTTGATATGGAAAAAATCTTTGCAGGAGTAAACGGCAGTGGAAATTTGGATTATGTGTGTGCATGGTATAAGAGGACTTCGGAACTAATAAAAGGCAGTTGTACAAAAGCCGCATTCGTCTCAACAAACTCCATAACACAGGGGGAACAGGCTGCTATTCTTTGGAAACAGCTTTTTGCAGAAGGTTTCCATATTGATTTTGCATGGCGGACTTTCAAGTGGGATAGTGAAAGCACGGAAAAAGCACATGTGCATTGTGTTATCGTTGGATTCTCATATGGAGGGGACGAAAGCAAAGTAAGACGGATATTCAACGTAACCGTCAATTCTCGTGTATTTTCCCAAAATAAATATTTAATCTAAACTTCT
>CAMJZA010000044.1 GCA_946410085.1 uncultured Treponema sp.
ATTTGTTCCTGTGGCTGCATGGAAAAACTCCGGGTCCTCCGCTGTCTGACTTCGAGAAGTTTCAGGCATTGCTTCCCTTTGTATAAACATTTTGGACAGCAGTGATTTTTTCTAGAGATGTGCAGCCACGGAATGCATCCCAAGCTATTTCTATTACACTTGCAGGAATGGTTATTGATTTTAGAGATTTACAATCACGGAACACCTCCTCATTGATTATAGTTATGCAATCAGGAATGGTTATAGATTTAAGAGATATACAGCCTTTAAAAGCGTATTTTTCTATTGAAACTACTTTTTTTTTGAAAGTAATGGATACAAGTGATGTGCAGCCACGAAACGCACTTTCACCGATTTCCGAAAGAGTTCCAGGGATTTTTACTGATTTAAGAGATGTGCAGTCACGAAAAGCATTCTTAGCAATCTTTGTAACACTGGCTGGAATTGTTATTGATTTAAGAAATTTACAATCACGAAAAGCATCCTCGAAAATTTCCGTTATACCATCGTGGATGACATATTCTGTTGTTTTTTTGGGATTTAAGGCCTCACCATCGTTGCAGTGAACAACGGTTCTCATCGTTATACGTTTAAAGCCTTCTATAGAAAAAAATTTCCAACTTGCTCCTTCATAATAAATTTCTTTCAGTGATTTGCAATTTTTGAACGCATCTACTCCTATTTTCGTCACAGAAGTAGGTATTTTAATTGATACAAGCGATTCACATCCATAAAAAGCTTTTTCACCAATTTCCTTCAAACCTTTGGGTATTTCTATTGTAGTAAGTGATGTGCAACCGACAAATGCTTCATCTCCTATTTCTGTAACTCCTTCAGGAATAGTTATGGCTGTAAGTGATGTACAAAACTTGAAAGTCTCTGGATTAATTTTTGTCATGCAGGAGGGAATAGTCACAGACTTAAGAGACTTACATCCTATGAAAGCAAAATCACCGATTTCAACAACACTATCAGGAATTGTCAGAGATGTAAGAGATGTGCAACTGGAGAATGCCCAACTGCCGATTTTTTCAACACCTCTAGGGATAATCACTATTTCAAGTGATATAAAATTTTTGAATGCATTTTCTCCAATTTCTTTAACGCCATCAGGAATAATATATTCTTTTGCCTCATTAGGATTAGGATTTTGAGTATTACCATTGATACAGTCTACAGTTTTTGTCGGAACACAACCAAAGGCTCCAAGGGCGAACCATTGTTCTTTTGTCCCACTATAATACACTTTTTCAATATTTTTACAACCATCGAATGCATTACTGTATATTTTTTTTATTCTAGCTGATATAGAAACTAATGTAAGTGATAAACATCCTGCAAAAGCTCCATAGTCTATTTCTGTTACATTCTCAGGAATAGTTATAGCTGCAAGTGATGTACAAGATTTGAAGGTTCCTTGATTAATCTTCGTTACTCTGGACGGAATATATACCGATGTAAGTGATGAACATCCAGTAAATGCTTCATTTCCTATTTCTGTGATTCCTTCAGAGATAGTTATGGCTGTAAGTGATGTACAAAACTTGAAAGTCTCCGGACTAATTTTTGTCATATAAGAAGGAATAGTCACAGATTCAAGAGACTTACATCCTATGAAAGCAAAATCACCGATTTCAACAACACTATCAGGAATTGGTAGAAAAAAAAGTGATGAACAGCCAGAAAACGCTCCTTTGCCTATTTTTGTAACACTGCTTGGAATAATTATTGTATCAAGTGATGTACAGCCCATAAAAGCTCCATCGCTGATTTCAACCACCCCTTCAGGAATTGTCAGAGAAACAAGTGATGAGCAACTAGAAAACGCCCCGTTGCCTATTTTTTTAACACTACTTGGAATAATTATTTCTTCAAGTGATGTACAGCCCATGAATGCTTTTTCCCCGATTTCAATTACACCATCAGGGATAACTACGGATGAAAGAGAATCACAGTCTTTGAACGCTTTTTTCCCAATCGAAATAGTGTTTTTTTGAATTATAGCTTTGGTAATTTTTTTGTCCATACATTTTTTCAGAACCCCATCCTTAATTGAGAATGTAAAACCACAATCTTTCAGTTTTTCTTTGTTTTCAGTGTATTCCATATAGTTATCTTTTTCCAAATGTAGTGACTACATTCCTGTCTTTCTTGCCTTCTCAAGGAACTCATCCGCCCTGGGATGCTTGCCTTTCACGGTAGGGTCCTTGTAGAAGTAGCCGGAACAGATGAGCCAGAAAATCTTGTCCGCCTTGTAGGGAGAAACGTCATTGTCAGCTGCCAGTCTGTCAAGAGCGTTGAACACATGACCGTCATCATCGTCGGAAATACCAAGGCTCGTGAAAATCCGCTTGATATGTACGTCTGGCTTGGAGAAGCTGACAAAGCCCATCTCCTTGAGTGCATCGCAGACGAGGGCAAAGCCCATTCCGTAGATATTCTTTGCTATTTTCTCTGGAAGCTCCGTCCGTTTCTTGCTGTCGGAGTCGTAATTTGCAATGAAATTCTTGAAATCTTGTGCATCGGGGAATTGACGCAGGTATTCAGCAACCTCGACCACAGACCTGCACCAGCCCTGCCAGATTTTACCGGATATCCCCAGTTTTGAAGCGAACGTCTCATAGAGGGAATTCGGGCTCAATGCCGAAATTTTGGTAAGATCGTAGGACTTGCCCCCATAGAGGGAAAACAGAACTTCCTGTATCAGCTTCTTGTCATCAGGATGCTCATTATTGAATTTTACAACATTCGGCTTCATTCCAGCGTTCTGGGCGGACATGATGAACTGCTCGTAAACGTCTCCCATATCCTTAAACTGCCTCGGCTCATAGTATTTCTCCAAGTCAGCTTTGCTCAATCCAGCAGGAAGATTCGACTCCAGATATTCCTGTGCAAACTGAAAAATCTGTCTATTTCTCTCACTGCCGGTCATACTAATCCCCCTGTCAAATCTCTTCCACTATGTAGTATATCTTAAATCATTATATTACAAAATGCAAGAAAAAAAGCAACTTGAATACATACCTGCAAAACTTCATCCTTCTTCTGCCAGAACTTCCCTCGTGCATACCGCTCCTACCAGATATACCTATTGAACTCGGTTATCCAGTAGGCGTCTACTTCATCATAGTCTCTGTTATACTTCCAGCCCCAGACCTCCTTCATGTCATGTGTTCTATTTACAGTGTATGCAGGGTCAACAGACCACCAGCCATAGCCGTCAAGCAATATCTGCACGTACATGTGGTCCAGGCTGTTTGTCATCTGCTGGCACAGGCGGATGCTGTTCTGGCAGTATTGACGCCACTTAATGCAGAATGCCGTCGCCCTGTCACAGCAGTTTATCTTGCCGTTCCGGTCATAGTCCCTGACTCCTTCTTTTTCGCATTGCCGCCATATCCGGTTTATCTGGCTGTCAATGAGCTGGCCTTCTTCCGTCAGGTAGACGTTGGCGGGGGCTTTCCGGTAGCTGGTAAATGAGGTAAATGAACCTGATGTCGATGCCGGAGTTATTCTTGCGTTGATTGCTTCTGTATAAGATGAGTCATAATTGGAATCATAATAGGTGTCATAATATGAGCCCATTCCTTCCACGGCAAAAGCAAGCAGTTCCATGCAGGACATAAGCATTACGGTGGAAATTCCAATGCACAAGCCCCAGATTATCCGCCTGACAGTACCAGTCTGTTTCATTCCAGCCTCCTTCAGAAGTTTGATGAGTACAGGATACTGCAAACGGGAACCCCAGTGGTAAACTGCCAGGCGACTTTTACAATACGGAACGGCCTAAAAAGCGGAATGGCGGACTCAATACCGCGGAATACAGGATGTGGTAAGTCGCCCGCCCCTTGGGACATCCTTTTTTCTCCCAGTTTCAGCTGCCGCCCTTGCTTGCGACATATTTGTGGACCAGGGCTTTCAGCTCTTCATCAGAAAGCTCCCGCAAGCCCTTTTCCAAATAGAACGCGTGAATCTGCCTGTAGTATGAATTCTGCTGCAGTTTTTTTTCAAGACCAAAATTTGCCTTTGGAACCCTCCGTTCGATTCCTGAAAATGAACTGTCTTTCTGCATGGCGGCATCGATTATCAGTTTGTCAAGCGATGAAAATGAAAACCGCAATTCAAAGTTATTGCCATTGAGCAGGGATTTTTTCATCGAAATAATCTCTTTAAAGTATGATTTTTCTATTGCCTCTTCATAGCCTAAATACCCAGAACTGCACTTATCACCTGTATGGTAATCCATCGGGTCGCAATAAAACTCATCAGCTTCCGGCAAATCCTGTATATCCTTCAGTGCGGCACGGACTTCTGCCCGGTAACGAGATTTTTTTCCCTTGTTATCTGCCTCTATACGTTTGTCCCGTGGTGCCTTGTGGGTGTGTACCTTGTAAGTCCTGCTCATGCTTCCTCCATACTTATATAGTACTATGGCAGTCTCTCAATGGCAATGTCTGGCTCAAAAAAAAGGGAAAAACGAGCATGCCCTAGTATTAATGAGCTTACCGTTCATTGAAATCCACCTTGCGGCATTCAGCAACAGCATCAGATACCAGGTCGGAATCTTCCTTACTAATTCTGCCAACATATCATATGAGGGACACTACATAGTCCATGTGTGAGACACGCTATAGCTCATATGTCGGTTTGCATATGCCCATGTGTCAGTTTGCACATGTCCGTATGTCGGTCACGCGACAGCTCATGTGCGGGAACGCACATGACCATATGCCGTTTTGCACATGTCCATGTGGAGGAGTATAATCTAGCTAGATTATACTATACAATCTAGCTAGATTGTTTTGTAAATCTAATTAGGAAGCGCGGAACATCTAGGTTGATTAAACAATTACCGCTACAGAAGTAAGCTGTTGAGGGAAGTGCCTTTGTGTTTTATTCCCACAGCCGACAAAGAATATACTAGTTTTTTCCCGAGAAGTCAAATTGCCTATACTATCCGTAAGTTTTATAACCTTAAATTCAACCAGGCAGGAGGCAGGTCTATATCCTTCTTGAGCCGATCCTGACCTCTACACCTTCAAAAACTCCCGTATCATCGGCAAGGCATAAAGCGGGCAGTCCTTCAAGACTCCGTGGTCTTCATAGTCCGCCAGCGAGAATCTGAATGCTGTCGCTGGGGTATATGCCTCCCTGTAAGTTTTGAGACTTTTTGCCTGAAGGTTTATTTCTGCCTTTACTTCCACAGGGACAATCTCATCATCGTTCTGGAAGATAAAATCCAGCTCGGCAGTTCCGTCTTTTGAAGACCAATAGTATGGTTCGATTCCGAACTCGCTTATAAGCTGCTGGCAGACGAATTGTTCCGTCAAAGCCCCTTTGAACTCCGTGAAGAGTCTGTTTCCTTCGAGCAGAACCTTTGCGCTCAGATTCGTCATGCTGCACAGAAGCCCGGTGTCCAAGGCAAAAATCTTGAAGGCATCCAAATCCTCGTAAGCCTTCAAGGGAATCCCGGGCTTGTTCGTCCTGAAGACTTTTATCAGAAGCCCTGCGTTCTTAAGCCAGTTTATCGCATTCTCATATTCGCGTGCCCTTGCGCTCGCCTTCACCACGGAATACAGGAACTTCTTGTTTTCTTTCGCAAGCTGGCCAGGCAAAGAATACAAAACCTGCCTTATCTTGTTCGCAGTTTCTTTCGTCGTATGCTTCGAGACGTCGTTCTCATAGGTCCTCAGAAGCTCTTTTTGAACACGGCGCACTTCAGCGAAGTCTCCCGTTTCCACCCATGCGGAAACCGCTTCCGGCATTCCGCCGATAAAGAAATAATAGCGCAGGAATTCCTTGAAATCCGCGGAAAAGGATTTTACAAGGCTGGCATCCGCCTTTTTCACATTGATAAGGGAGGCGTGCTGTTCCTTTCCTATGGCCATCAAAAACTCGGAGAAGGTCAGCGGGTACAGGTTCAAGAAATTGACCTTGCCGACGGGGAATGAGATGCCCTCGTGCAATGAGACTCCCAAAAGCGAACCTGCGCATATCACATGGTATTCGGCCGCCTGTTCGCAAAAGAATTTCAACGCCGTGATTGCCTTGGGGATATCCTGGATTTCATCAAGGATGATGAGGGTGCTTCCTTTTTCAATCTTGAAGCCGCATAAAAGCTGGAAACCGTTCAGGAGGCGGTCCCTGTCAAACGGCGCGTCAAAAAGAGCCTCCAGAGCGGGGTTCTCCTGGCAGGAAAGATATGCGGTGCTCTTATATTCGAGCCTGCCGAATTCCTTCATGAGCCATGTCTTGCCGGACTGCCTTGCCCCCTGCAGAATAAGGGGCTTGCGTCGCGGAGACATTTTCCACTTTTTCAGCTCCTCAATAGCTTTCCTGTACATGGCGGCCCCCATTGAGTCACGAAATCCTAACGAGTTTTGCTATATAACATCACAAAATCCTAACGACATTTTACAGGCTGCATCACATAAAGTCAATGTACCAGTCAATAAATTTGTACCAGTCAATAAAAGTGGACAAAAAAATGTTTTTTCAGTTTACCTTTTTACGAGTGAACAATTCCTGAATTTTTTCTTCAGATTTGTTTCTAGAAGTGGACATTTTCTTCTGTAAAAAAAAATGATTCCGTTCAAAAACACATCATAAAATCAAAGAAATAGACTCAAAAAATAACTATATCTTTATCATACAGCGATTTACAGAAAATCAAATTCGTTCATTTGAGACAAAACACTACAAACGGCTGCCTCTTTCCTGGCGTATATTATGCGCAGGAAGGGGCGCACAAGCGTTCGTTGAACGTCTGCCCCTCCAGACAAAAACCAAGGAGGCCATACTATGGCAGATTCTTTAAAAATCAAAGACGAGGACAACAAGCTTGTCATCGCCCTTCACACCAACCCCTTTTCTTCGGAAAAGAAGAACTACATCGGGAGCATTCCGCGCGACACGCTCACCATCTCAAACCTTGCCGCCCGCGTCAAGGACGGCGATCGGGGTCTTGACGAGTACACGGTGCTCAAATCTGCAGGACTGCTCAAGAAGGAGTGCCTCGGGGCAATCCGCCGCGGTCAGGCAGTGAACCTGCTGGGCCTGTGTACGATGTTCATTGCACCGGAAGGAACCGTGGACGGCACTAATCCGTCGGCAGCGCTTTCGCAGAAGCTTGCCCTGCATTTCAGCCCTACGGCTGAAGCGCGCGATGCGGTTTCCGGACTGAAGATTACGAAGGTCATCGTGAACGACGGACAGCCGCAGATTGACGGTATGATGCGCCTGCCGGGTGAAGAAATTTCGAATACCTTCACCGCCGGCAAAGCCATACGGCTCACAGGTACCAGGCTTAAGATTGCAGGAGAAGGTTCCGGCCTGTACCTCTGCCCTGCCGATGCAAACGGTACGATCTCTGAGAATCAGGCGGAATGGATTCAGATACCGGAAAGCCAGTTTGCCTGCAACAGGTCAAGGCAGCTGGAATTCTTTATTCCCGATGATATTGCCGAAGGCAGCTACCGCATCAGGATCAAGACGTTCTTCAGCAAAAACGGGCAGAACCTTAAGACGGCAATCTCCACCGTCTCCGATGTCATACAGATACGGAGCTAGTCTGAAACGCCCCGCATCCTGTTCCGGCAATAGCGCCGGGCAGGATGCAGGGCCCCGGTCCCGTGCAGGGGACGCACTGCTGCCGGCAGGCGCTCTAAGGGTCTAGCGCAGGCCCATAACGTCTCCGTAGATAAGAACGGCGTTCCGTACGCATTCTTCGCACGGGCAGAGGGGCTTTCCGTCGGTGACCGCCTTCAGGTCTTTGCAGGTAATGGCTCCGCAGCGTTCGCGGAACAGCTCCTGCATCTGCCGGGCAAGCTTGAGCGTTCCCTTGCCTTCGGTCTTGAGACCGGCTATCATGCCGGCCCCGATAAGCGCACCGCAGGTTGCCTCAAGATTGCCCATTCCAGCGCAGAATCCGGCAGTAATATGCTTCAGCTGGTCCCCGGTAAGGTCCGTCTGGTCCGCAAGGACTGCCGTCACTGCCTGGGAACAGTTGTAGCCGCCGGAAAGCTTGAGTTCTACCGCCTTTTCAGCCCGCTCATTGATGGTCATACTGCAACCTCCTCTTTTCCTCTCATATCGATCGGTTCCAGTATACTGCCTGCACTGCATTTCCGCAAGCGAAGCGGCGGGAAAAGCTCTTTACACGCGGAAGCAGAGTTCATATACTGAAACACATTATGGAAATAACTGTCAGACTTGCAGAACCGGCTGATGCAGAAACCCTGCTTGCAATCTATGCCTACTACGTGAAGAATACGGCTGTCTCATTTGAATACGAAGTTCCATCGGTCAGGGAATTCTCCGAGCGGATACGCGGAACGCTGGTGAACTACCCCTATCTTGTTGCGGAACATGAGGGTAAAGCCGTCGGCTATATCTATGCCGGACGCTTCAGCGGGCGGGCAGCCTACGACTGGTCAGCAGAGACTTCCGTCTATATTGCAAAGGACAGCCACCGGCTTGGAATCGGCAGGCTGCTCTATGAGAAGCTTGAACCGATCCTTGCAGCCCAGCATGTTACGAACGTTTATGCCGGAGTTGCCGACCCGGCAGACGAAAACGATGCCTACCTGACACGGACGAGCGAGCGTTTTCATGCGGCAATCGGCTACAAAACGATAGCCCGCTTCACCAGCTGCGGGAACAAGTTCGGACAGTGGTATAACCTGCTTTATATGGAAAAAGTGATTGCCGGACACCCCTGCCCGCCGGAAGCATTCATCCCCTTTTCACAGCTGAGGAAAAACGCATTTCCAAGCCTGTAAAGCCTCCGGTCATTGATATAAATGCCGTTCCGTGCTAGTATAGCAGCATGAATATTTCGATCGTAGGAACAGGCTATGTCGGTCTGGTTTCAGGAACCTGCTTTGCAGAAATGGGCAACCACGTCTGGTGCATTGATATAGACAGCAATAAAATAGAACGGCTTAAACAGGGAGTCATTCCGATTTACGAACCGGGACTGGAAGAAATGGTCAAGCGCAACCACAAGGAAGGACGCCTTGACTTTACGACGGACTACCGGGAAGCAGTCCCGGAAAGCGACATCTGCTTCATCGCCGTCGGCACCCCCCCCGGAGAGGACGGGTCTGCCGACACCCAGTACGTACTCGCGGCGGCGTCTTCAATTGCCCAGGCAATGACGGGCTATACGATTGTCGTCGATAAGTCCACGGTTCCGGTCGGAACGGCGGAAAAAGTGCGGGCCAAGATTACTGAAATCCTGAAGGCCAGAAAGGATGCTGCCGGCGTTGAATTCGATGTCGTCTCAAACCCCGAGTTCCTCAAGGAAGGGGTTGCCGTGAATGACTTCCTGCGCCCTGACCGCGTCGTCATCGGAACGGACAGCGAGCGGGCAAAGCAGATGATGCTTTCCCTCTACCGTCAGTTCACGGAAAATGAACATCCCATCATCACAACCGACATAAAGAGTGCAGAAATCACGAAGTACGCCGCAAATGCGATGCTCGCAACGAGGATCAGCTTCATGAATGAAATCGCAAAGCTCTGCGACAAGCTCGGCGGCGATGTCAAGGCAGTCCGGCAGGGAATCGGCAGCGACTCCCGCATCGGCATGAGCTTCCTGTACGCTTCCTGCGGTTACGGCGGATCCTGCTTCCCCAAGGACGTGAAGGAACTGGTTGCGGCAGGAAAACGCTGCGGCATCGAGATGAAAATCGCAACGGCCGTCGAGGACGTAAACAATGCCCAGAAGCATCTGCTCGCCGAACGGATTCTTGCAAAGTACGGAGATAATCTGAAAGGAAAGACCTTTGCCCTCTGGGGACTCGCCTTCAAGCCTCAGACGGACGACATGCGGGAAGCACCGGCCATTACGATTGTCAGCGACCTCGTAGCCCACGGTGCAAAGATCCGGAGCTATGATCCTGAAGCCTATGAGATGGCAAAGAAGTATCTTGCCCACATTCCGGCGGACAGCATCAGCTATGAAAAGGATATGTGGAGCGCCCTCGAAGGCTGTGATGCACTGATCCTCGTGACGGAATGGAAACAGTTCCGTCAGCCTGACTTTGACAGAATCAAGAGTCTCCTGAAGGAAGCGGTCATATTCGACGGCCGCAACCAGTATGATCCCAAGATGATGGCCGAAAAAGGAATTGAGCTGCACTGCATCGGACGGGGCCAGATATGAAAAAAACGGTTCTGGTAACGGGAGGCGCAGGCTTCCTTGGAAGCCACCTGTGCGAAAGGCTCCTCGCAAAAGGCTGCCATGTCATCTGCATGGACAACTTCTATACGGGCAGCTGGGAAAATGTCCGTCCCCTGACGGAAAATCCCGACTTTGAGCTGCTGCGCCACGATGTCACGGTTCCATACAGTTTTTACGTCGATGAGATTTTTAACCTTGCCTGTCCTGCCAGTCCGCCCCACTACCAGCGGGATCCGATTGCAACGTTCAAGACAAGCATATTCGGTGCGCTCAACGCGCTTGAACTCGCCGACAAATGGCATGCAAAGGTATTTCAGGCTTCCACCTCCGAAGTCTACGGCGACGCACTCGTCCATCCTCAGGTAGAAAGTTACTGGGGCAACGTGAACCCCGACGGAATCCGCAGCTGCTATGACGAAGGAAAACGGGGTGCGGAAACCCTCTTCTTTGACTACCACCGGCAGCACGGAACGAGGATTAAAATCATCCGCATCTTCAACACCTATGGTCCCAGGATGAATCCGAATGACGGCAGGGTCGTCAGCAACTTCATCATTCAGGCGCTCAAGGGAGAGGATATAACAGTCTATGGCGACGGTACACAGACCCGGAGCTTCTGCTATGTCGACGACCTGATCCGCGGCTTCCAGCTCCTGATGGACTCGGACGAAGAGATAACCGGCCCCGTCAATATGGGCAATCCCGGTGAGTTCACGATGCTGGAACTGGCACAGAAAGTCATAGCGCTGACGGGGAGCAGGTCCAAGATTGTACACCGGCCGCTTCCGGGCGATGATCCCAAGCAGCGGAGGCCTGACATAAGCCTTGCAGGCAGGCTCTTCGGCTGGAAGCCGGAAATCATGCTCGATGAAGGTTTGGAAAAGACGATAGCATACTTCAAGGGAGTCATTTAACCGTGAAAAAAATATCTACCATCGTTCCCGTCTACAATGAAGAGGCAAATGTCCCCCTCATGCACGAGGCCCTCTGTGATGTAGCACAAAAGCTCCCGGATTATGCATGGGAGTTCATTTTCGTCAACGACGGTTCCCGGGACGGCTCCTGGCAGGCATTGGAACAGATTGCAGCAAAGGACAGCCGGGTCGTTTCCATTGATTTCAGCAGGAACTTCGGCAAGGAGCTTGCCCTGACGGCGGGCGTCCAGAACTGCACCGGTGATGCTGCGATTTTCCTCGATGCAGACCTCCAGCATCCCCCGGCACTGATTCCGGAGTTCGTCAAGAAGTGGGAAGCAGGAGCTGAAGTTGTTGCAAGCATACGGAAATCAACTGAAAAAAAATCCCCGATAAAGGATCTCGGCTCCAAATTCTTCTACCGCCTCATGAGCATGGCGGCACCGACCAAGCTTACCCCGAACGCAACGGATTTTAAGCTGATTGACCGGAAGGTAATCAATGAACTGGTCCGGTTTACGGAGCACAAGCGCATGTTCCGGGGACTCATCGAATGGCTCGGATTCAGGACTGAATATATTGAATTCGTCGCCCCCGAGCGGATAAACGGGACGGCATCATACTCGCTGGGCAAGCTCCTTGCCCTCGCGATAAACAGCATTACGAGCAACTCCCTGCTGCCCCTCAAGCTCTTTGCCTACCTTGGCGTGCTGACCAGCCTCGTAAGCTTCGTGCTCCTCATCGTCATGCTGGTATACAACTACCTGCTGCATGTACCGATGTTCAGCGCCATATCCTTCGTCATCGTAACGAATACGCTGGTCCTCGGCATTGTGCTCGTTTCAATCGGTCTCGTCGCCCTCTACATCGGGCAGATACAGGTGGAGGTGATAAACCGCCCCCTCTATGTCATACGGGAAAAGTTGAACGGGGAAAAGGACTAGACAGCGGCAAAGCAGGCCGGCGGTCCTACTGCTTCCAGTGCGACCGGTCTGCCTGCTTCTTGACAAAGATGCTGGAGACGACACCCCAGGCATAAATGAAAAGGGTTATCCAGCAGCAGACGGGATGCAGGATCCAGGCCTTGAAGTCACCCTTCCTGAAAAAACCGATCAGGGCCTGCCCGATGACCGGCAGGATTGTTACCGTACACAGGCTGAACAGGACGACTTTTCCCATGCCGACACTACTCCAGGGATACTTCCGCCCCTTGCTCCCGCTGAAAAAGAGGAAGTCCCGTATGCGGCGGTTCTGCTTCCGGGCAAACGTCCTGACATCAGGATAGACCAGGTGGACAATGCCGTTCTTTACCTTCGCAATCCGGGTCTCCGGCTTCTTCTGGAGCAGTTCCCACAGTACGTCTATGTCAAAGAGGTAGTCACCTTCAAAGCTGTCTACAAGCAGGTTGCGCCGCATGCAGAATCCGTTCGCCCCGATTGTCGGCATCATGCCCTGGTTAAAGGCAATGGAAAGGTAGTTCATACAATCCTCTTCCTGATGGGGCACCTTCGTCCAGGTCCCGGACACGGCACACATCCGGTCATAGTTTCCCGCATAGAGACAGAGGGGATCGCTCATGCCGAGCAGTGCGCAGTAGCGGGTCATCGCCGAATCCTGCCTGCGCCAGGTATAGGAAATAGGCTCAGTTGCGGCGATTTCCGGCCGCTCAAAGGGTTCCATCATCTGGCTGAGCCATTTTTCATCGGGGAGGATGTTGTCGGAATCCAGCAGGCAGACAATATCATTTTTAACCTGCCGGACGGCAACGGCTTTTCCTGCTTCTGCCGTCTTGAGGGGATTGTCAAGCAGGACTACCGGAAAATCCAATTCCCCCGCATACGCCTGAATCCGTTCCCTCGTACCGTCAGTAGACCCGCCGTCCGCAAAGACGATTTCCAGCCTGTCATGGGGAAAATCCTGCATGCGGATTGCATCCATAAAGACTTCCAGCGTTCTCATTGAGTTAAAGACCGGGGTAACGATTGAAACAGAAAGCATAGTATGCAATCCTAGCACAGAAAAGGACTGCCGTCAATCTGCGTGCACCGGGACACATCGGGACACATCTGGACACTCCTGCAGCCGGTTCCAGCCGCAACAGTTTGCGCCATAACTTTACGGAAAGGAAAGTTGAAATTTCTGGCAAAACGTGCTATACTAACACTGTATGGCAAAACTGAAGACTGAATTTTCCTTAAAGCAGATTATCGTCTACCCGAGTCAGGGAGTCGGAGAAATCATCGATATTTTCAAGAAGGATTTTAAAGGCAAGCAGGTTCAGTACTATAAGATACACATACCTGTATCTGACATGAACATCATGGTGCCCGTTGAAAATGCCAAGGCAATGGGAATCCGCTGCGTCGTCGAAAAGGAACAGGCCCTGAAGGCCATTGAATTGCTCGGGGAAGAATTTGAAACCCCGACCTCAGACTGGAAGCAGCGCTACCAGCAGAACATAGACCTGCTGCATTCCGGTTCCGTCGGGGATATTGCGGCAATTGTCCGCTGCCTCTACCACCGGTCCAAGATAAAGGAACTGCCTGCAATGGAGCGGAAACTCTTTGAGAGCGCAAAGAAGCTGCTGGAAGACGAACTTTCGTACGCCCTCGGGCAAAGTCCCAAAGAGATTGAAAAGCTCCTTCATGAAAAACTGGAACCGCTCGGCGCCAAAATCGAAAAGAAAAGCAGCAGCTACTACGATGATGATGACGATGATGAGGATTTCTCTGATGAAGCAGGCGGCCGCGGTGACAGCGATGATGAAGACGATGAAGACCGTGACGAAGGCGATGACGATGAAGGAGATGATCTGGACGAAGGCGACGAGTAAATGTCCCTGTTCCTCATACTGACAGCTGCCGGCTCCTCCAGCAGGATGGGGCAGAAAGGGAAAAAAGAGTATATGCCTCTGGGAGAAGGTACAGTCCTCTCCTGCTCCCTCAAAGCATTCCTGAGTACCGGGCAGTTTACCGCTGCCGTGATAACGGTTCCCCGGAACGGAGAAACGGCAGCCCGGCAGGCCCTTTCTGCCGACAAAGAACTGGAAGCCCTGCTTAAGGGGGCAAACCGTTCGGCTTCAGGCACGGAATCCATTGTTGCAGCACCGCAACCCGCCGGACTTTTTTTCATTGAAGGCGGAAGCAGCCGGCAAAACTCCATTTACAATGCACTGCTCTTCCTGAAAAAACGCTATTCCCCTCCCCCTTCGGACCATACGGAAGCGGCAGACTGTGTCCTGGTACACGATGCCGCCCGCCCCTTCGTAACCCGAAAGATTATCTGCGACTGCATTGACTGTACCATGCACTATGGGGCTGCCGTTCCTGCCATACCGGCCGTCGACACGCAGAAGGAGACAGCTCCGGACGGTACGATAACACGGCACCTTGACCGGAAAACGATTGTAGCCGTTCAGACACCGCAGGGATTTCACCTTGTCCCCTTCATCCGCTGTCATGAGAAAGCCCACGAACAGGGGCTTGACTGTACGGACGACACGCAGGTCTGGGATGCTTTTCCCGAGCTGACGGGCGGCAGAAAAGTGCACATCATACAGGGCGACATCATGAACAAGAAAATCACATATCCGTCTGACCTGCCGGCTGCCTCATGCAGCCCGTCTGCCACAGCTCCGCAGTCCGGCAGCGGACACGGCGCCGGAATCCGCATTGGACTCGGGACCGACCTGCACCAGCTCGTTGAAGGACGGCGCTTTCTGCTCGGAGGAGTGGAAATTCCGGCAGCAAAGGGAGAGCTGGGGCACTCCGATGCAGACGTCCTGCTGCACGCCATAACGGACGCCCTCTTAGGCGCAAGCGGACTGGGTGACATAGGGTCCTACTTCCCGCCGGAAGAAGCACAATGGAAAGACGCAGACTCCTCCCTCCTGTTGAAGCAGGTCTGGGCTGATGTACGGAATGACGGCTGGGAGCTCGTCAACCTGGACTGTGTCGTTGAATTTGAAAAGCCGAAGTTCCTGCCCTGGAGGCAGAAGGTCATTGACTCAATTGCTGCCATTCTTGGCGTTGCAAGGGAGCAGGTCTTTGTCAAGGCAAAGACAAATGAGGGACTGGACGCAGTCGGCTCATCGCAGGCGATAAAAGCCTACTGTGTCTGCCTGCTGCGCCGCTGACTGCTGCACAGCCCGGCCCCGGAGTTCATGCAGGGGAAAAATGCCTCCCCCGCACGGACCGCCAAAGGCTAACTCCGGCGCCGCCTTCTGGAAGAAGGCTCGTCATCATCATCTCGGCTATCCATGTCAGAGTTCCCGTTTCCAAGCTGCACAATCAGGTCAACCATACCTTCCGGAATATTCATAGTCCGGGCAATTTCGCTCTTTGACCAGCCTTTGCGTTTCAGTTCAATGACGCGGTCCCGCTGATTCGGTGGCGGAGCGGACTCGGAAACAGAAGCAACACTCTTTTTGCCCATATCGCGGACTATCTCGTGCAGGGTATCCAGCTGATTGTCGGTATCCTTTGAAATCTCCTCGATACGGTTATACAGCCTGTCCATCTCATCCTTTGTTGCATCAAATTCCTCAATCGCATCATTCGCCTTATCAATGACCCCCTGCAGAGAATCAAGCTTTGCAACGGCATCATCAATCCGGTCACTGTTTGAAGTGATGTAGTTCACGTTGTCCTGCATCTTCTGGATTTCTTCAGGCAGCTTGTCAACCTGCTTGTTGCAGTTCAAAAGGCGCTTCTCAAGGTCGGCAATCTTGCCCTGCGTCAAGTCAACGGTCTTTGCAACGTTATCAATCGTCTGCCCCTTGGTCTCAATGCGGTCATAACGCTTCTGAATCTTCTCGAGGGAATCCTGGAAGTTGCTGACCATGGACTGCATGTTGACGAGGTTGTCGCTCTGAGCCGTCAGCTCGGCAATCTTGCCGTCCATGCCGTTGCTCAGTTCCATCAGGCGGTTGAACTTCGCATCAATCGTCTGCAAGGTAAGCTTCTGGGAATCATAGTTGTCAATCTTGCGGCCGACACTGTCGTGCATCGCCTCGACCTCACGGATCTTGTCACCCAGACTGTCAATCTCCTTTTCGTACGAAGCAATCTCATCGATTTTCTGCCGCATCTCCTTAATCGACGCAGCAAGCTGTTCCTGCATTTCGCGAGCCGTATCAAAGAGACCGGTCTGGGCCGTAAACTTGGCGACACTCGTATTGATTTCGCCGATCTTGAGCTGGAGCTCATTCGTGTCGCTGTTCAGCTTGTTGATCATCTCGTTGTAGGCCTTACGGTTCTGACTCGTCAGCTCGGAGTACTTCTTCTCGTAGTTCTTCAAGTCTGTCAGCGTCTTATCCTTCAGGCTGTCCGCAAGTTCCTTGTTCACAGTCATCATGTCAGAGGACTGCTTCTGCAGCTGAGACATAATGGCCTTGGAACTCTTGTCATAGCTGTCCAGGGCATTCTGCAGTTTTGCCGCAAGGTTCGCGATGTTCGTCTGGATCTCACCTTCAGAGTTTCCGGTCTGCTCAACGATTTCTCCCATCCGTTCAGCGGTATCCTTCTTGAAATCCTTGAGCTGCTCGTCAAACTGAATCCTCGCATCATCAAACTGCTGGCGGATCCGCTTCTGCCAGGTGTTGAACTCCTGCATTGCGCTGTCAATCGCAGCCGTACTGGACTTCTGCTTCTCGTCATAGGACCGCTTCAGGTCATCCAGCTCCTTGTCAAAGGTAAACTGGTTCTCCTGAATCTGGTTCTCGATCTTGCGGTTGTATTTAGAAGTCTCTTCCTTCAGGATGGCTTCCGCCTGATCGGACGTCTTCTTGAGCTCCTGCTTGTACCGTTCAATGAACTCGTGCAGCTGCTGATCAACACTCGATACCTGATTCTGGATGACAGACTGGTTGTTCAGCAGGGTAGCCTGGAACTTCTGTTCCTGCTCATCGGTCTTTGCCTGCACTTCCGCAAGCCGCTTCTTGAGCAGCTCAAGGTACTTGCTTTCCAGCTTGCGCCGGTTCTGCTCATACTCATCGCCAATCTTGCTTATCTTGTTCTCAAAGTCGTTCTTCCATTCAATCAGATGGCTGGAAAGTTCCTGTTCGCGGTTCTTGAGGTCAACTTCAAAGCTGTCCTCAAAGCTCTTGAGCTTGGAACTCGTATTCATATACGCCCGGTTCTTCAAGTCCTCGACATTCGCAGCTATCTGGGCAATTTCGTTCGCAAGCGCCTGAGAACGCTGCGTCATGTCGCTGTTGAATTTATCAAGGTTACCGGCGACTTCGCTCTGGGAGCGTTCAACCATAGCCCGCAGCGTCGCCTGCAGCTTGTCAACATCACCACCCGCAGCCGAAAGACGCTTGAAGCGGGAATCCATCTCCTTTTTATAGTCTTCAAGCTGCCTGTCGATCCCCGACAGGAACTTTGCTTCACGGGCATCATACTCATTCGCAATTCCCTGCATTGTCTGAGAAACTTTACTGTCAAACTCAGCAAGCTGCCTGTCCATCGCCGCAGTAAAGTCGTTGAGCCGCTGCAGGCTCTGCTGCGTCTCATCACCGACCTTTGCTGCCGTCAGGTTGGAAAGCTTCTCGGACTCCTGGAACTCGTTCCTGAGCCGCTCAAGGGAATCTTCAACAGAAGAACGGACATCATTCGCCTGCTGGGTCAATTCCGCAATCGTCGAGGAAACGGATTTCTGCAGTTCATCCATCCGTCCCTGCAGCTTGTCCTGATACTTCTGCATGTTCGAGGAACTTATACTGGAATACTTCTCGTATGCTTCCTTCTCTTTTTCCTCTGCATCATTCATCGCCTTATTGTAGATGCTGTCATAGCGCTGCATGATCTCAGTGGTCTTGGAATCAAGCGTACTGTTCAAGAGGGAAAGCTGCGCCGTATTTCCCTGCGTGTCAACGCTCAGGGAATCTGCAGTCCGCTTCGCCTCTTCATAGGAAGCAGACAGGCTGTCCTTGAGGGCCGCCAGCCGCGACTTAAAGTCATTTTCAATCGCACTGGTCCTCTCAACGAGCGTGTCTTCAAAAACCTTCACCTTTGCCGCAAGCTGTCCGGTCAGTGAGTCAACCTTCTCGCTGATGCGGGCGGTTACTTCGCTGTTATTCGTGCTGACCGCTGTTTCAAGGTCAATGGACTGCTTCTTGACATTCTCCGCAAGGATATTGGTCCGCGTCGTGAAATCAGACTCGATATTCTTTGTCCGTGCATCGAAATCGGTCTTGAGTCCGTCGGTCCGGTTCACGATTTCCTGAGCAAGGGTATTCGTCCGCTTCTTCAATTCAGAAGAAAGATTACCCGTCAGGTTATTCAGGGAGACCTCCAGACTGCTCGTCTTATTGTTCAAATCGTTTTCGAGTGTCCCCGTCTTATCATTGATCATCTGCTGGAGCGATGCTACCTTTCCGTCGAGCATGTTCTGCAGTTCAGCAGTCCTCGTTTCAACATCCTTGCTGTACGAGGAAGCCGTATTCTTGTAATTCTCCAGTGCCTGGGATGTCTGCCGGGTAACGTTCGTCGTCAGCTCGGAAAGTTCCTTCTGCAAAGCATCCTGGAACTGCTCGGACTTGCCCGCAATCTCCCGGTTTATTGCAATCGTACGATCCTTTACTTCCGCAAGCTGATGATTCAGTGCGTCTTCAAGCATCTTGGTCTTTTCATTAATCTCTTTTCCCAGCACGGCGGTTTTCTTATCCAGCGCCTTCCGCAGGGCAGCAGTCCGGTCTTCGATATTCTGCGTATAGTTTATCGTTGTACTCCGGTACTTTTCGATTGCCGCCGACGTCTGCGTCTTGACGTCGTTCGTCATCGTTTCCAGCTGCGCCTTGACAGCCTTCTCCAGATCAGATGTCTTGGTATGAATCTCGTTGTTAATTGCCTTCGCCTTGTTGTTCAGCTCATTCAGCTTGTCGGCAATCTCGGCATCAAGGCTGTCGGACCGCTGCTTCATTACGGAATCCAGCGTTGCCGTCTTCTCGCTTATCTCTTTCTCAAGCTCACCGGCCTTTTCGTCGAGTGCATTGCGCAGCACGGCAGTCCGGTCCTCAATGTTCTTCGTGTAGTTGTCGCAAGTCGCACGGTACTCGTCAACGGCAGCACCGGTATCCCGCTTCACTTCTTCCGCAAGTTCAACCAGACGCTGCTTCACAACCGTCTCCAGCGCCGTCGTCTTGCGGTTCATCTCATCATTAATTGCCTTTGCCCGCGTAAACAGATCCTGAATGCGGACCATCACGTCGCTGTCAATCTTGGAAGTCTCGTCGTTCAGCTTCTTTGCCAGCGCCGCAGTCCGGCCGTCAAGCACCTTGCTGATTGCAGAAAGCTTCTCGTTCACCTCTTTATCCAGACTGCCCGTACGGACAGTCAGCATATTTGAAAGGTCGGCAATCTTTCCCTGTATGTCCTTATCAATCGTCGAGGTGATGCTCTGTACCCGTTCATTCAAGGCACTGACCTTGTCGTTCACGCCGCCGTCAAGTTCCTGCACCCTGCCGTCAACCCGGGCAATCAGGGCGTCAACCCGGTCCGCAACATCCTGATCAATCGTCGCCGTCCGTTCCTGCACGGATTTGTCCAGTGCCGCAATCTTTTCATCAAGGTCCGCATCGAGTGTCCGTGCACGGTCGTCTATCGAAGATTCAATCGTGCCGAAGCGCTCTTCGGACTGGGAAGACAGCGTATCGAATGCGGTCTGCAATCCGGCAAACTTCTCATCGAATGCAGAAGAAAGGCTTCCGTGCCGTTCATTGAAGGAAGCAGAGAGGTCTGCGTACTTCCCTTCAAAATCAGAAGCAAGCCGCTCATAGCCGTTCTGAATGGCACCGTCCAGCGATCCCGACTTCTCTTCAAGCGAAGAAGTCAGTTCCGCAATCACGGAAGCGATTTTTGCATCGAGCGCACTGCTTTTTTCTTCAAAATCACTGACAGCTTTGACAATCTTCGCTGCCGCTTCGTTGTTCACATCATTCGTCCGTTCCGTTACGGAATCCGTCAGCGACTGCACCAGGTCATCAATCTGCCGTTCCAGTGCAGTTGACTTTTCCTTAAAGCTGTCGATGAGCATTTCAACCCGGGCTGCAACATCTTCGCCGATTGTCGATGTCCGGTCACGCAGCGAGTCATTCAGACGGCTGATTTCACCTTCGATACCGGAGGTCAGATCCTGTGACTGGCCGGTCAGCAGGGAGTTCAGCTCCTCATAGCGGTCGTTTATTTCCTTATCAAGCTCCCCATAGCGGTTCTCGACCTTGTCATCGAGCGTCTTTGCCTTTTCTTCCAGCGAGCTGGAAAGGTCACCGAATTTCCCCGTAAAATCAGCTTCAATATCCTGAGCCTGCGTCGTAAGGCCTGCAGAAAGCGCCGCAATCTTACCGTTCAAATCCGAACTGACGTTCGCAACCCGCTCATTAAAGCCGTCATTAAGGCTCGTCGCCTTTTCGGTAATCGTTGCGTTGATCTCATTTGAGAAATCATTAACCCGCTTTTCCAGCTCATCCTTCTTGTTCCTGAGGGTATCCTGAATCCGGGCATTGTAGTCCTCAATGTTCTTCAGGTACACTGCGGCGCTCTTATTGTATTTGTCGAGGGCATTCTTTGTCCGCAGGTCAATGTCCTGACTTATCTCGGCAAACTGGTCATCCAGATCCTTGACGGCTGCCTTTGTCTTGTCATCGATCGTCCGCTCCATGCCGTCCGTTTTCTCGGAGACCTCCTGTTCAAGCGCCGCAATGCGTTCGGCGGACGTGCGTTCAATCGTAGAAAGCTTTCCGCTGAACTCCGCCGTACTGAAGTCAAGGTCAGCAGAAATCTTCTGGATGCGCTCATCGGCGTCGCTTTTCAGGCTGCCGGTCTTCTGCTCTATTTCATCACGGATCGATGCGATGCTTTCATCAAGGGCGTTCTTCAGATCCGCACTGCGGGAGGTCAGCTCGCCGATGTAGCCGTCAGCAAGAGTACGGTAGGCATTCAGCGCATCGGTTGACTTCGCAGCGACATCCGACTGGAGTTTTTCAAGCCGTATATCAACGTCGGAAGAAAGGGATGCGGTCCTGCCGCTGACGTTTTTCTCAAGGTCATCAATCTGCCTGCCGACATCCGCATTCATCTGGTCAAGGCGGGTATTGCAACCTGCTATAAACGCATCGAGGTTCTGGGACAGGAGGGATGTCCGTGAGTCAACATCGTCGCCAACCGTCGCATAGCGCTCCTCAATGTTCTCTTTCAGCTGATCTATCTTTTCGGCAAGGCGGGAGTCAAGGCTGTCATTCACCCGGCTGATGTCGTCCGCAAAGGTATCAGCCTTTTCGTCCAGCCGGTCCGTCATGCCGCTGAAGCGCTCTGCAATCGCCTGCTCCAGTTTTTCAAGCCGGTCGGCCAGCTGCCCTTCAACACCGTCCGCTTTACCGGTCAGTTCCTCAAGCACACCGGCAATCCGCTGGGAAAGCGATGCATCTACGCCGTTCGTTTTTTCCGTAAGTTCATCGGAAACCGCTGCAATCTTGTCCGACAGGGACGACTGCACGCCGTCTGCCCGGGCAGAAAGCGCATCAAACAACTCGGCGACTTTCTGGTCAATGGATGAGCGGACACCGTCGGTCTTTTCCGTCAGCTCACCGGACAGCATGCCGATCCTTTCATTGATGGCGCTTGCAAGGTCCTGCGCTTTTTCACCGAACGATTCGGACAGGGAAGCAACTTTTTCTTCAAAGGCAGCTTCCATGCCGTCTGCCCGGCCCGACAGGCTCGCCGTAATCTGTTCAATTCTGTCCGCAAGAGACGATTCGACGCCGTCAGCCTTGCTGCTGAGCGCATCGGAAATTCCTGCAATCCGTTCGTCAAGAGACGACTCAACCCCGTCTGCCTTCCTGCTGAGCGCATCGGAAATTCCTGCAATCCGCTCTCCGAGCGATGACTCAACGCCGTCTGCTTTAGTGCTGAGGGCGTTGGAAATGTCCGCAATCCGTTCACCAAGCGACGACTCTATGCTGTCTGCCCTGCTGCCGAGGGCTTCGGAAATGTCTGTAATCCGCGCTCCGAGTGATGATTCCATGCTGCCGGTCTTGCCATTTATGGCGTTTTCAAGTTCCGTCAGCTTTTCATTTAAGGAATCGTGCAGGTTGCCCGTCCGCTGGTCAATTTCGATCGTATACTTGCCGGCCTCTTCCTGATAACGGGCAACAGCGTCGCGCGTCTCGTCCTGGGCCTGCTTCGCCGCCGCAGAAAGCTGCTCGTTGACCATCGTCCGCAGGGAGGAACTTTCCCCGTCAATCTGGCCGTTCAACTGCTGTACCAGAGCATCAAGCTCGTCAAGCCTGCCGTGCAACTGTGAAGACAAGTCCTCTATGCGACTTCCCACATCGGAATCAATCACCCCTGTCCGCTCCGCAACATCCGAGGAAATCTGGCTGAGCCGGTCCTCAAGGGCAGCCTTAATTTCGGCGACCTTTGCCTCAAGCTCCGCCTTATCCGACTCGCTCTCTGCATTGTACCGTGCAACGGCATCGCTGGTCTGCTGCCTGAGCTCGCTCGTAATCCGGCCAAGCTCGTCAAGCACGGACTTGGCAAGGGCAGACGTCTCTTTCTTTATGTGGGAATCAATCTTGGCAGACCTGTCCTTCAGGTCGGAAATACGCTTATTGAACGCCTCCTCCATCTTGTCCGTGCCCGACGAGAAGGACTCGCTCAGCGCCGCCATTTTCTGCGTATAGCTGTCGTCCGCATTCCGCTTCGCATCATCAAGGGCCGCATTGAATGCCGTAATCCTGCCGTCAAACTCCTGCTGTGCACTCTCAAGCAGCCCGTCAAGACGGGACTGCAATGCAGCATCGGTTGAGGCAATCCGGTCAGAAAGCGTCGCGGTCCGCCCGTCAAAGTCGGACTGGAGGGCCTCAGTCTTGCCGGTAATGTCTTCCGCAAGCGCAGCAGTCCGCTGTGCAAGGTCTGACTGCAAGCCCGAAAGATCGCTGTCCAGCCGGGACCGGAAGGCGTCCGTCTTGCCGTCCAAATCTTCCTGCAATGCCGACGCCGCAGACGCAATCCGGTCGGAGAGCGTCGAGGTCCGCCCGTCAAGATCTTCCTGCAGGGTGGCTGCAACAGACGCAATCCGGTCGGAAAGCGTCGCCGCACGTCCGTCGAGGTCTTCCTGTACCGCTCCGGTCCTGTCGGCAATGGCCTGCGCAAGCTCACCCGTTTTGGAAGCAAGTTCGTCCTGCAGGGTATTCAGCTTGCCTGCAAGGTCAGCCGTCCTGCCGTTCAAATCGCCGGCAAGTGCCGAAGTCTTCTGCTCAAGCTCGGACTGGAGCGAGCCCGTCCTGCCGGCAATGTCTTCCGCAAGTGCCTGAGTCCGCTGCTCCAAATCCGACTGGAGTGAGCCCGTCCTGCCGGCAATGTCTTCGGCAAGCGCATTTGCCCGCTGCTCAAGATCGGCTGTCCGCTGTGCCATCTCGCTTTCAATCTGGGCCGCCTTTTCCCCGAACTTGCTGTGCCAGCCGTCGGTTGTTGCGTCAAAAGTCTGCTGCAATGAAGCAGACCGCTCGCCGATCTGCGCCGAGATTGCCTCAACATTCCTGGTAAAGCTGTCCTCAAGACCGAGAGTCTGTTCCTTGAACTGCCCTTCAAGTTCCGCCTTACGCTGGCCGTACAGCTTTTCCAGACTGTCAATCGCACTGTTAATCGCATTGTTGATTGTATCCGTCGTATCGGCAAAGCGTTCTTCAAGGTTGGACTGACAGCCCATGACGTTCGAAGAAAGCTCCTCGCTCTTCTGCTGTACCCGTTCCTCAAGTCCCCGGGCAACATTATCAAAGGCAGCTTCTATTTCGGCTATCCGGTTATTAAAGACATCCTCGAGGGCATCCTTTTTATCGCTGAAGCTGGAATCCAGTACCCCCGTCCGCTCTGCAACCGCATCATTGAGCAGGTTTATCTTTTCTTCAAGGTCATCCGTCAGTTCGGCCGTCTTGCCTTCAACATAGGCAGAAAGCTCCCCCTTGCGCTGAACAAACAGGTTCTCAAAGTCCTTGCTCGATTTCTGGTATGAAGCATCGAAAGCCCGTGTCTTTTCGATCAGATCCTTCTGGACGCCCTGCACCTTGCTGTCAATGTAGTCGGAAAGCTTCCTGACGTTGTCTTCAAGGCTGCTGATTATTTCCTGCCGGCGTTCTTCTGACCGTGCCTTTAGGGAATCAAAGGCATCGCTTTCGAGGTTTTCAGCCGCCTCGGCCGCATTCGCATACGCAGCCGCAATATCAGCATTTATTTTGTCGAGGATCTCCTGATTTGCACCGAGGTATTTCTGTGTCGACTCATCAATCGCACGCGCCCGCTCCTCGTACTTTTCAAGGAGTCCGCTCCCGATCTCCTTGAGCTGCTCAAGATTCTTTTCGGTAAAGCGCCGGGTCACTTCCCCCACCCTGCGTTCAATGGCACCGATGGTCTTGTCCTGCTTTTCCAGCCGGGTATTGTACTTGTCTATGACATCGGCCTCATCCTGCACCCGCTGCAGGTTTTCCTCGACTGCCCGCGTCATGTCAAGCAGGTGCCCTATCGTACTGTCATAGGTGTTTATGCGGTCACCGATTGACGTGACTTCATCTATTTTTGCCTGCAGGGCCGCCGCATTTGTTTCAAGGTCGGCAATCTGCTGCTCAAGCCTCTTGACGGCGGCCTTGGCCTCTATATCCTTGCTCTCAAGCTCATTTCCTGAGACAGAAAGATGCTCCTGCTGTTTCCTGAAGTATTCGTCAAACTCTCCCAGCCGCTTGTCGGCATAGCGCTTGACCTTTTCCATAGAGTTGTCGTTCCTGTCCCTGCTGCGCATCACCACCGTCAGAGCCGCAGACAGTATCACCGATATAACGATACCAAGAAGAGCCGTCACTTTTTTTCCCACCCACTAACTTCGCATTATAGCATTAGCAATGTATTATAGCATACTTGAGCGTTTTTTGCTAGTTTAAAACAATATTTTTCAGCTGCCGGTAATTTGAGAACGAGATGTCAGCTTCAGGACAGGCTATCCGGAAGAATTTCTTAAAGCCCTGCATCAGGTAGGCAGTCTTCATCCCGTAGCCCTTCGCACCCCGCACGTCATACTTGATGCTGTTGCCTACGTAGAGGATTTCCGCCGGGGCCACCCCCAGTTTCTTGGCGAGAATTCCGAACGGATAGACGGACGGCTTGAGCGCACCGGACTCCTCGCTGCCGATGCACACATCACATAAGGACCGCAGGCCCCAGAGCCGCCCCTTCTGTTCCGGCGGGAAGTCAGACATGATCCCGATTTTAAGCCCGGCGGACTTGAAGGCGACAAGTGTCTGGTACACATCGGGAAAGGATTTTATCTTGAAGAAGTAGGGCTTGAGCCCCTCATAGCAGATTTCCTGTATCAAAAGCTTGGCGTAGTCGCTTTCGCACCCCAGTTCCTTCGCAAGCAGGCGGGCCTGGTACTCAAAGAAATCCGGCAGGGGAGCTGTCTGGTGCAGGACCTTGCGGACCTTGTTGTACTTGAGGAAGAAGCGCAGGTGCCGCACAAAATAGGGGGCAATCCTGACATAGAGCCGCCAGGAGGGATAGAGAGTCCCGTCAATGTCAAACGCTACAGCCTTTATGCCTGCGAACATTCAGTCCTGATCCTCCCGCTCGCGAAGGACCGCAAGGAAGGCGGACTGGGGCAGCTCCACCTCGCCCGCAAGGAACATGCGTTTCTTACCCGCCTTCTGCTTTTCGAGCAGCTTGCGCTTTCGCGTCACGTCGCCGCCGTAACACTTGGCAAGCACGTCCTTGCGCACCGGGTTCACCGTCTCGCGGGCTATGATCTGCCCGCCGATCGCGCCCTGAATGGCAATCTTGAACTGCTGGCGGGCAATCTCGCCCTTGAGCCGCTCGCAGACGGTCTTGGCGCGGGCAACGGCAGAAGGACGGTAGCACAGGGCCGCCATCGCATCGACCGGCTTGCCGTTTATGAGGATGTCCACCTTCACGAGGTCGGTCGGACGGTAGTCGGTCAGCTCGTAGTCAAAGCTCGCATAGCCCCGGCTGTAGGACTTGAGCTTGTCGTAGAAGTCAAAGAGGACCTCGGAAAGCGGCATGTCGTAGGTAAGCTCCACCCGCTTCTCGTCCAGGTACTGCATGTTCTTCTGGTTGCCCCGCTTCATCCGGCAGAGTTCCATGATGGAACCCAGGTATTCGGAGGGGGTGATGATGCTCGCGTCAATGTAGGGCTCCTCAGCGGCCTCAATCTTGCCGTCGGGGAAGTCCGCCGGGTTGTCGCAGTAGAACCAGTCCCTGCCGGGCACCTTGAGCCGGTAGCGGACGGACGGGGCGGTGAAGATGACCGCCTGGTCAAAGTCCCGCTCAAGCCGCTCCTGTATTATCTCCAGGTGGAGCAGGCCCAGAAAGCCGCAGCGGAAGCCGTTGCCAAGCGCAAGGGAGTTGTCCTTTTCCCACACGAGCGAGGCGTCGTTGAGCTTGAGCTTTTCCATGCTCTCCTTGAGCTCCTCGTAGTCATTGGAATCTATCGGGTATATGGAAGAGAATACGACAGGCTTGACCTCCTTGAAGCCCGCCAGAGGCTCCGGGGCAGGGTTTGCGGCATTGGTAATCGTGTCGCCGACACGGACCTCGCTGATCGTCTTCATGCCTGCGATGATGTAGCCTACGTCGCCCGCCTCAAGCACGCCGGTCTGCTCGTACTTTATCTTGAACACGCCGATCTGCTCGGCCTTGTAGTCGGCATTGCGCCCCATCAGGCGGATGACGTCGCCTTCCTTGACACGTCCCTGCATGACGCGGATGTGGACGACGACGCCCCGGTACTCATCGTAGTGGCAGTCGAATATCAGGGCCTGAAGCGGAGCCTCCGCATCGCCCTCAGGCGGCGGGAACTTCTGGACGATTGCCTCCAAAAGCTCGTCCACCCCCTGCCCCGTCTTCGCGCTGACCAGCACGGCATCGGCGGAATCCAGCCCCAGGTCGTGGTCTATCTGCTTTTTCGTAGACTCCACGTCCGCGCTCGCCAAATCTATCTTGTTTATGACCGGCACGATCGTCAGATCCTGCTCCAGTGCCAGGTACATGTTGCTGACGGTCTGGCTTTCCACCCCCTGGGTCGCGTCAATCAGCAGGAGTGCCCCCTCGCAGGAAGCGATGGCACGGCTGACCTCGTAGGAAAAGTCCACGTGGCCGGGCGTGTCGACGAAGTTCAGCTCGTAGTCATGCCCGTCCCTGGCATGGTAGGGAATCGTGACGGCCTGGCTCTTTATCGTGATGCCCCGCTCCCGCTCAATGTCCATGCTGTCAAGGATCTGGTCCTTCATCTGACGGTCGTCGATGATCCGCGCCTTCTGAATCAGGCGGTCGGCGAGCGTTGACTTGCCGTGGTCAATGTGGGCGGTAATGCAGAAGTTCCGCTTGTATTTCAAATCTGTCATATAGAATCCTTATTCATGCCGAAAGCCTGGCAGAGCGGCGGTTTGCGCCGGGCCGGGTGATTCCGGGGTTCCCATAGCCTACAGGATTTTGCGGAAAAAAGCTAGGGGCAGGCCCAGCGGAACTGCGCACCGCAAAAGGCCCCGCCCCGCGAGGACACCTGGCGTTTTGTCACGCGAACTTCGAAGGGCAGCAGGCAAATGAGCTTTTCCGGCAGCCCTTGAACTATCAGAAAATCCCCTACCACATCATCGCCAGCAGCCAGAGGGGGATGACTTTATCGGTCGGGTAATCCGTACCGTCCCTGATTACCCGGTCCGACTTCTTGAGCACCTTGTTCCTGCCGCCGACCTCAATTTTTAGCGGGGGGTCGTTTCCCCTAGCAATCGGTCCGGAGGCCTTCAAAACCATAAAGTCGCCCTCCGTCTCGTCGCGGCAGGCATGCACGGAAAAGCCCGCATCCTCCAGGAGGGCGGTAACAAAGGCTTCCCGCTGGCTCCCGGTGTTGCCGTGAAGGACGGAATACAGGCAGGGGTCGGCCAGAAAGAGCTTGGCACCCGCGCTCTTGGCCTTGCTGTCGTTCTGGAAGCGGACTATCCGCAGGGCACCGACGGCATCCATGACCGCAAGCAGCTGGTACAGCTTGTCCGCGCTCACGTTCCAGTCGGAGCAGAGGGAGCGCACCTGCAGCCGGGGAATGCTCGCGGCGGACAGCGTCCCCACGACAGCGGTCATAAGCCGGATGTTGTCGTCCGTTATGCTCGGCACAAAGAACGGCACGTCAGAATTCAAGGTCTTTTCCAGCAGGGCCAGGCTGCGTTCTTCGTAATTTCCTTCCATATAGAAAGGGCGGGTGCCGAACCGCTTATATTCCTCAAACAGGCCAAGAAGCCCCGCATCAGGTTGCACGGGAAGCGTCCCGGAAAGCTCGCTGTCGAACGGATTTACAGGAGCACAGACATTCCCCGTCTCCAAAAAAAGGAATTCCCTGAACGACATCAGGGGCATGTGGACAAAAACATAGCGTCTGGACAAGTCCGCTGTCCCGGCCCGCAGAACCAGGGCGGAGGAGTCGCTGGCCCACACTTTTCTGTCAGGGAAATCATCGTACAGGCTCTTGAGGCAGCGGCTCCAGTCGCGGGCAAAGTGCACCTCGTCGATTATGACACCACCATAGCCCTGCATGAAGGCTTCCGCCGCCAGGTCATACAGGCTTTCGGAAGCAAGGCGGGGGCTGTCGGCGGAAAAATACAGCATCCGCTCGCCCGAAAGGCGGGCATGGTGCAGCAGGAAGGTTGTCTTTCCCGTCCCCCGCTGACCGGTCAAAAGCATATTCCGGGGAATGCTGTTTTTCTGAGTATATTCTGATGTCCAGAGCCTCACCCGCTCAGGGAGGGCGGCAAGCTTGCGCTCCATGACCGCCCGAAGGCCGTCCACAGTCTCTGTAATCGCCATAATTCCACTCTATTGCCAAAATGTTCGTCTGTCAAGAACAAAATCGCCATTTTGTTCGTCCGACAGGAACATTTTCTCTATTTTGTTCGTCTGACAGGAATTTTCAGCAAAACGGTCCGCATCGCCGGCAGCCCCCTTCCCGCCCGCTCACACGCGGCGGCGGACTTACGGGCGGCACCCGCCGTCCCCTGCCC
Source organism: uncultured Treponema sp. (assembly GCA_946410085.1). Taxonomy (GTDB): domain Bacteria; phylum Spirochaetota; class Spirochaetia; order Treponematales; family Treponemataceae; genus Treponema_D. The sequence goes on from CAMJZA010000044.1 coordinate 29,150, forward strand.
CCGTACATAAAAAAGGCCGGTCCCGCACGGGAACCGGCCCTTTATCCAGACAGGACGGACTTACTTGTTCTGCGTAATCAACAGGGTCTTGGAATCAAGCTTGAGGCTCGTCGGAATGTCCTTCTTGTCACCGCACTTCAGCAGTTCCACCTGGGTTACCGAATTCTTGGAAACCAGGTGAACGACCGCCGTAAAGTAGGGCAGGATGTTCTTCGGAGCAGAATCCTCCAGCTTGTCGCCTTCCGCCGTTGCGCTGATCCAGACCTTCGCCTTGGTTGCCTTGGCATAGTTGGCGACGGACTGGAAGTCCTCCTCGCTCACCTTGGCAAAGTCAACACCGTCAATCACGACACCGGCAACGTCAATGCCGCCGGCCTTGAGGGCGTTGAGCGTATTGACGACCTTCTCCAGGTTAAAGTTGTCCTGATTAAAGTTAAGGATCGTGCGGTTGCGGACAATCTGATCCTTCACGTCAGCCTCGTTCGCAATCGACTTCTTCTTGGCAATCTCGGTGTAGATTCCGTCGTACCAGGAGATAACGTTGCCAGACTTCTGGTCAAAGGAAACGTGAACGAGCTGCTTGCTGCCCAAGAGCATATCCATTCCGAACTGGACAAGCACGGAAGTCTTGCCCAAGCCCTTCTTTGCCGTTACGAGCCCAAGCTCACCGGCCTTGAGGCCGCCGTCGGAAACGGCATCGAATGCCCTGATCGGGCTGCTTTCATAAAGATCCTGTTTAGACATGTCGTCCTCCTTACTTTGCCTGAGCCTTCTTCTTCTCAGCGTATTGCTTCATGAGTTCGTCCGCAACATTGTTCGGAACCTTGCCGTATTTTTCGAATTCCATCGTAAACTCAGCCTTTCCCTGGGTGGAAGAGCGGAGAATCGTAGAGAAACCGAACATCTCTGAAAGCGGGACCTCGGCATTGACCGTAGAGGTGTTGTTCTCGTCGGAAGAATCGACGATGACACCGCGCCTCTGGTTGATGAGGCCGAACATATTTCCCTGGAACTCGGTCGGACCGGAAATCTGCACCTTCATGATAGGCTCAAGGATAACCGGCTTTGCCTTCGCATAGCCCTCGCGGA